>JAQBNY010000098.1 GCA_028288315.1 Mucilaginibacter sp. | reverse complement strand
ATAGCTATAAACACGGTTATTAAACCGGCTAATGCAAACATCCACCAACTTAGGGTTATACGGTATTCATAGTTTTGCAACCACTTATTCATGGCCCATATTGATACCGGTACAGCCACAACAATAGCTATTGCTACCAGCTTTAAAAAGTCTTTAGAAAGTAAACCTGCTAAACTGGTTACGCTTGCTCCTAATACTTTACGTACTCCTATTTCTTTTATACGCTGTTCCGCAGCATAGGCAGCTAGGCCAAATAAACCCAGGCATGAAATAATAATAGCCAGTCCACCGAAAATATTGGCGAGTGTAGCCAGCAGTTTTTCATTCTCGAATTTCTTCTCATACCCATCATCAACAAAATTTACAATTGGCGGATATGCCGGGTTTATGGCTTTTAAAGTTTTATTAATGATATCTAAATTTGAACTAATACTTTTAGCGGGATTTAAACGCATTGCAATAACACCGCCGTTAAGGGTGCAGAAGTTTATCATAGGCGCTGCTTTTTGATAAGGCGATCCCCAAACAAAATCTTTATAAACACCAACAATGGTTACCGGCTGGTCTACTTTTATAATACTACCTACAGGGTTTTTAAGGTTCATCACCTTTGCTGCAGCCTCATTTATCATGATGGTTTTACCTGCTGTATCTGCAGGGTACTGGGCCGAAAATTCGCGCCCTTCTATTAATTTAACACCGGCTGTACGGGTAAAATCATATCCTACCCTAAACAGGTCAAACAATATCTTTTGATTTATTCGTTTACCCGGCCATTCAACACCCCAGGTGTTGTTGCCATTATTTGTAATACTTTGTGAAAATACAGCTCCGTTAGTAATTGCATTATTTCTTTTTAGCTGGTTTATTATTACAGCAGCATTTTTTTCAAGGGTACCTTCGGTCTTTACCTCAACCAGTCCGCCTTTTTCATAACCAATTGGGCGGCTTTGAATAAACCTTATCTGGCGATAAATACATATAGTAGCAGTAATTAAAAATACTGTAAACGTAAACTGTGTAACTACCATTACCTTACGGATAGGCAATGCACTGCTACCACCTTTAAATACGCCTTTTAAAACCTTAATAGGCTCAAAAGATGATAAGTAAAAAGCTGGGTAACTGCCCGATATAAATCCGGTAAGAATCGCAAACCCAATTAAAATAGTCCAGGTATACCAATCATTATAAGGCAATGCTAATTTAATATGCAGCAAATCATTAAAGAACGGTATGCTAATTATCAACAGCATAAAAGCGGCTATCATAGATAGTACCGATAGTATTACCGATTCAATAATAAACTGCCATACTAATGAACTCCTGTTTGATCCTATTGCCTTACGGATACCCACTTCTTTCGCGCGTTCCTCTGACCGTGCTGTTGATAAGTTCATGAAGTTTACGCATGCAATTAATAATATGCATATAGCCAATACAACAAACAGATTTATTTGATCAATTAAACCACCTACCGACTTGCCATTCTCAAATTTTGAATAAAGGTGCAGCTTGGTGTAAGGGAAAAGAAAACCTTCGGCCTTGTAATCACTTTGATGTTTATTGATCATTTTACGCACCAAATCATCAGCATGTTTGAAATACTTTGGATCTTTTAAAAGAACAAGCGTTTGGCAAAAATTACTCCCCCAACCCAGTGTTTTAACCCAGTCGGCCTCATTTTCAAATATCTTCCACGGCAATATATAATCAAACTGAAAGTTCCTGTTTGGTGCAGGGTCTTCTACCACACCGGTTACCATCAGCTCTGTTTTATCGTTACGTTTTACAATTTTGTTAATGGGGTTCTCATTACCAAATAATGTTTTTGCCAGGCTTTGGGTAATTACAATAGAATTTGGTTGCACTATTGCAGTTGCCGGGTTGCCTTTTAAAAATTTATAAGGAAAAAGGCTGAAATAGCCATCGTCACTAAATATCCCAAATTTTTTAAAGCTGTTGTTCTTATATGATATTAAACCACCTGCCGCGTAATTACTAACACGTATGGCACGCTCTACTCCCGGAACTTCGGCTTGTATTGTTGCAGCCATTTGGCCGGGCGTAGCTAAAAAGGTTAATATTCCACTATCACCTTGTTGATTGGTTTCAACAAGGTAAACGTTATCGGCGTTTTTAAACTGTTTATCAAAGCTTAAATGGTAGTTTACATATAGCAGCAACAGCAGGCAGCTTGCCATACCTAATGCCAACCCACCTGCGTTTATAAATGAGAAGCTCTTATGCTTGGTGATATTACGCCAGGCAATTTTCATGTAATTTTTGAACATAGGATCTTAATAAAGTTATTAACCGGAATTATTTTGCAGAAACTGTTATACTGTTGTCACCACGTACCTGTACTGTTGCACCGCCACCATTCAGTTTTCCAACTACTTTATCTTTGCTTTTCTCGCCATTAAAATTGCCCGGCATGTCAAAACTAACACGGTCTGCACGCAAATCAAGATCTAAGCCCTGGCCAGTAGGTAAAGTTAAATTAACATGCCCGGCGCTTGATTCAAGCTTAACATATTTACTAACTCTTAGCATTTGCGCGTGCATGCTGCCACCACTTGTAGATGCATCAAGACTGCCAGATATGCCAACCAAATTAACACTGCCACCACTTGTACCGGTTATTAGTTCACCATCTACATTACTACCGTTAATGCTGCCACCGCTTGTGGTTGCATTAATATAGCCTTTAAGATTATCTAATTTTAATGATCCGCCGGAGGTTTCCAGTTTAAGTTTTCCCTGGCAATTATTTGCAGTGATGCTGCCACCGCTGGTAGTTAAGGTAATGTCTTGTTTTGAGTTTGAAACATTAATGCTGCCGCCTGATGTTTCGCCTTTTATAATGCCTGTTATCTGGTTCACATTTAAGCTACCGCCACTGGTTTCAAAATTTTGATTACCGGTTAAATTATCAATGCTTATTGAACCACCGCTTGTATTCAGGTTTGTTGATGCCTGCTTGTTCACATAAACTTTAAAGCTGATGCTCAGGCCTTTCCTCCAGTTAATGTTGTTTCTTTTATGCTTTGCAGTGGCGTGCAACTCGCCATTGTTGACAGATATATCCAGTGTATAATCTTCATCTAAGCGTTTTTTGATCTCGTCTTTACTTAAATTTTGATTGTTGTTGCCAACTATATAAACATCAATACGTGGTTCCTGCGCTCCCCCGTTAACAGATATACTGCCGCCACTGGTGTTTACAAATACATTTTTTATACCATCAGATGCTAATGACCTGGTAAGGTACGGGGTACGGTTATCCTGTGCAGATGCCATGTATGTTAAAGATGAGATTAACAATAAAAGGAAATACTTTTTCATAATTGTTTGGTTTTTATATATTTTATATAAGAGGCGCTATTTGTTATAAGGGTTGCACATGTTTTCAAGAAAAAATCAAAGACTAAAAATAAATGCTCCTTTCTCCTTTCTGTCCTTGTTCTTTTGTCTGATTATTTATTCACTTCTCAAACTTTTTACCGGGTTTGTTAACGCTGCTTTTATTGATTGTATACTTACTGTTGCCAGTGCAATTAAAGCCGCACCGCTACCGGCTAACAGAAACACCCACCAGCTAATGTTTATCTTGTAAGCAAAATCCTGCAGCCAGCTATTCATAGCAAACCAGGCAATTGGGCATGCTATAACGGTTGCTATGATCACCAGTCGCATCAGGTCTGTTGATAACAACCTTACAATACTGGCTACACTTGCTCCCAGCACCTTGCGGATACCTATTTCCTTAACACGCTGTTCGGCTGTAAACGTTACCAACCCAAACAAGCCTAAGCAGGCAATACTGATTGCCAGTATAGTAAATGTTAATAGTATAGTGCCCTGGCGTTGTTCTGTTTGATATTGAGCCGCAAAATTTCGATCAAGGAAATGAAACTCCGGCTTGTTCTCGTTATCAAAACCGGTGTAAACTTTGGTTATATAATTTAAAGACGCCTGTACATTATTTTTACCAATGCGAACGTATAAATTGTCTTTATCATTGGGTTTTGAAGGCATCCCCATTACCATAGGTGATATTTTATGTTGTAGGGAATAAGTATTAAAATCTTTAACTACCCCCACAATGGTTTGTTCAATAACTTTTCCCTGCTCATCTACTCCGGTGCGCACTAACCTGCCAACCGGGTTTTTCCATCCTAATTCATTAACCAATGTTTGATTTACGATAATGGCATTTTTTTCATCACTAATATTTGATGCTGAAAAATTACGTCCGCTTACCATTTTTATTTGCAGTGTAGGTATAAAATCCGGGTCGATAATAAGGTTTTGTACAATTTTAGATTCGGTATTTGCCTTGCCATCCGGACCAAGGTTAAAGTCGCCCCCGCCAATATTGTTATTACCTATAGGATTACCGGCTACCCCAACACTTTCAATATTTGGATTTTGCAGCAATCGTTGTTTTACCGCATCAATATTCCCGCGAACAGCTTTATTATTGATATGAAAAGTAAGCGTTTGCGCTTTGTTGAAGCCCATATCTTTGTTTAAAACAAAGTGCAACTGCTGGTAAATAACGCTTGAGCCAGCTATCATTACAATGGTAATAACAAACTGAAATACAACTAATGATTTCCTGAAAAGAATAGTTAAGAACTGGTTACTCAACTGACCTTTCATGGCTGATATTGTTTTAAAGCCTGATAAAAACAAGGCAGGATAAATACCACTCAAAATGCCTGTAAAAAGCGAGAAGCCAAAAAATATAATGGCTGTTTTAGTCGTTCCAAATTGCAGCAGTATAAGGCTTTTACCGGATAGCTGATTAAAGTATGGCAATGCAAATTGTATAATAACACCAGCCAGTATTGTTGCAATAAAGGTAAGCAGTACCGATTCAGCAAAGAACATGGTCATCAGCTGCTTCCTGTCAGATCCGATAACTTTTCGTACCCCTATCTCTTTTATCCTGATGGATGAGCGGGCTGTTGTTAAATTCACATAATTGATAACCGCTATAATCAAAATCAGCAAAGCAGTTATGCTGAACACATACACGTAAGTGATATTTCCGTTTGAACCTAACTCGTAACTTAAATTGGATCGTAAGTGAATATCTGTAAGCGGTTGCAGTTCCATTTTAAAGGCCATGGTACCCATATCGGCTTTTAGGTGCTTATCAAAAAACGCACCTGCCGCAGCTTCAATTTTTTTATAATCATCATGATCTTTTAAAAGCACATAGGTATAAATGCTGGAGTTTCCCCAGGTTGCTTCATAGCCGGTATATTCCTGCAATGAGCGTAAAGCTTTAAAAGTAAAGTGCGAGTTTGGAGGCACATCGGCTATTACTCCGGTAACGTCAGTTGGTGTCCCATCAATTAATATGGTGCTATTAAAGGCCGCCTCTGCATTACCAAACAAAGCCTGGGCAAGTGTATTAGTCAGTACAATAGTTTGTGGCTTTAGCAATGCGGTTTTGGCATCGCCATATAAGAACTGGTAGCTAAATATGTTAAAGATGTTGTTATCAACCAACAGCATACTGCTTTCGTTAATTACTTTATCGCCAACGGTTATTTTCCCGCCGCCTTCAGCATCAATTCTTACGGCATCAGCTACCTGTGGAAATTCGGCTTTTAAAGTGCCTGCAAATGGCGGAGAAGTAACGGCTAAATCAAATTTACCGCCGTTCCATCTTGCATGCTGTGTTACACGGAAAATGTTATTGGCTTTTGTATTAAAACGATCATAACTCCATTCATCAGTAACATACAGGGTAATTAACCAAAAAGCGGCAATACCCACAGCCAGGCCGAAAATGTTTATAAAAGAGAAGGCTTTATGCTTTTGCAAGTTTCGCCAGGCTATTTTTAAATAATTTTTCAGCATGATGTACTGGTTTAGTATTAGAGCCTAAAACACATACCAATATACAAACATATTGATTCACAACGACTTAAAACGATATAAATTATACAACCTGTTCGCAAGTGTAACAGTACTGTTCGGTTATGATACAGTTGAAAAATAGATACAAGGAACAAGAAGTAAGAATCAGGACAAAACCTATCTTATTTCTTATTATCTTGTTTCTTACTACTCGCTTCTTAAGCTCTTCACTGGGTTTGCTGTTGCAGCTCTCATTGTGTTTAGGCCTACTACAATAAGGGTTAAAAGTAATATAAGTACCCCTACTATGGCAAACAGCCATATACTTATGTTAATGT
>JAQBNY010000052.1 GCA_028288315.1 Mucilaginibacter sp. | reverse complement strand
TTAAAGATTGGACAGATGATCAGCTTCGCTCTATACAGTCGCCCACATTGGTTGTAATTGGCGATCATGACTTACCCACTCCCGAACATGCAGTTGAAATGACCCGGCTTTTTCCGCATGGTCGTTTAGCTATACTGCCGGGCACACATGGAAGTTACATGGGCGAAGCATTTTTCCCTGAGTCCGAAAGCAAAATACCAGAACTCTTTGTAGCTATGGTAAATGAGTTTTTAGCTGAGTAAGCGCCAACTGAAATAGCCTATTCTTTATCCGGATCATTCTGATCTATCGGGGATGAGTCAATATTATCCTGTTCAAAATCCTTCTCATCTTTACGATTGCGCAAAACCAACCATATTACTAATGCCAGTAGTAGCAACAATATTACGCCAAGTGTGAAATAATTGATACCCATGCATTTACTCCCACAAGTAACATGCCGTTTTACCTGCTGCCGCTTTTCTTAATGTAATAGTTAATATTATTTAACGTGGGCTTGTTATACCCTTTGGCAAACCTGTACCTTTTCATTAAGTGGTGCGATTTAATTTCTCTGCACTATTTGCTCCTGACATACTGTTGTCATTACCCCATAGTTTATTTGCATAACAACCATTAAAACTATCAAATCATGACACACAACACAGCAACAACACCAGATGAGTCAGTAGCTATAATTACCCCGGCATCGCTTTTACAGCACTGGCAGGTGCACCGCAAGCTAAGCCGCAAGGTTTTAGCCACCTTTTCTGAAAAAGAGCTATTTACATTTTCAATAGACGGAATGCGGCCGTATGATGAATTGGCTAAAGAAATGATAGGCCTTGCAAGCGCCGGCATGAACGGTATAATTACCGGCAAATGGGAAACAACCCCTTTACTTGATCATTTTAACCAAGAGGCTAATATCACTTCAAAACAAGAATTATTGGAGGCTTGGGACGAGGTTACCGAGCAAATAGATAACTTTTGGGCACAAATTCCGGCAGCTCGTTTTCAAGATAGGGTATTGGCTTTTGGCCGGTATGAAAATTCTGTTATTGACACTATACTTTATCTTATTGATAATGAAATTCATCACCGCGGTCAGGGTTATGTTTACCTCCGCGCCCTGGGTCTTGAGCCGCCTGCTTTTTGGGATAGGAGTTAAACTATAAAAAGCCGCCATTTTGGATACGGTTTTATGTCGATTTTATGCATTTTTTTGCAAGATTGTGCGCGCTTTTGCAAAAATACAGGGCATAGAAATGTATGGGAGAATTTACTTTTCCCACCGTTTTTGTTGCCACTCTTGCTGCTGCAATTTATCAAGGTAGGTCCATGCCAAAATGCGGCTTGTTTTTTGGCCCTGTACCATGGGAATGGTTTTTATATCCTTGGCGCCAAAATATTCCAGGTTTTTATAACAGGCAGGCAGGGTTGTTTTTTTGGATATTAAAGACGAAAACCAAAAGCAAGATGTTTTGAACTGTGCGCTTTCGCTTATCATCTTATTCAGGAAACGCGACTCGCCACCCTCGCACCACAACTCGGTATTTTGGCCGCCAAAGTTAAGTTGAGCGTTTTCTTTAGCACCCAAATTTTTCCATTTACGTTGTGTCTCCCCCGTTGCTTCTTTTAATGAAGAATGGAAAGGCGGGTTACACATGGTAAGATCAAACAGTTCGCCCGGTCTTATAATTCCATTAAAAATTTCAGCAGGTGAACTCTGCTTGCGTATCTCTATTACCTCTGAAAGATTGTTTGCATCTGCAATATTTTTAGCTGAGCGCATGGCAATGTGATCGACCTCCGTGCCTACAAAACTCCAGCCATAAGCCTTGTTTCCTATTAGAGGGTAAATACAATTAGCACCAACGCCAATATCCAGTACTTTAACTGATTTCCCTGTTGGAGTAACTCCATTATTACAGCCGGCCAGTACATCGGCTATGTAATGGATATAATCTGCCCTGCCGGGGATAGGCGGACATAAAAATCCTTCGGGAATATCCCAGTGAGCAATGTCATAAAACTGTTTTAATAACGCTTTATTGAGCGTTATTACGGCCTCCGGATTTTTAAAATCGACAGACAAGTCATTGAACTGGTTAAGGGAAACAAATGCTCCCAGTTCTGGCAGTGTCTTAATCAATGCCTGGAAATCATACCTGTTCCGGTGTGCATTGCGCGGATGCATGGTGGTTTTCTCTTCGGTGACCTGCTTTAATTTATTGGGCATATAATGCCGTGAAGTTAGAAAGTATATTTATTATATATACAATAGCTTCGGCTTTAAACTGTTTTACCTTTCCTTTCTAAGTTTGTCGCGGTGCATGGTTCCCCATTCGGCTAAGGAACGAAGCACATTGCTTAAAGTAGCTGCATAATCAGTAACTTGATATTCTACCACTACGGGTGTTTGATTATGCACAATTCTTGTAACAAAACCATTCAGCTCAAGTTCTTTTAATTCGCTGGATAATACACGGGCAGAGATACCATCAACTGCGCGCTGTATCTCATTAAAACGTTTAT
>JAQBNY010000010.1 GCA_028288315.1 Mucilaginibacter sp. | reverse complement strand
ATATGTTACAACGGATATTTACATTTTTTGAGCGCTACTCCTTTGGGGTATGTACTTACCTTGGCGAGCGTTTTAATATTTCTATCTCAAAAATCCGTCTTTTCTTTATCTACACATCTTTCCTTGCCGTGGGTTTCCCGCTTATATTTTATTTTTTCGCAGGTATAGTGCTTGATATTCGCAATTACATAAAGCGGCAGCATACCTATTATAGGTAGATGAAGACCCGGTCATACCGAATAAGTTACCCATGACATATTTGGTTATATGGGTCATGCTGAGCTTGTCGAAGCATTGCGAGGTGGGCCATTGTGCAAGTCCTTCGACAAGCTCAGGATGACCCCAGCAAATGTCATTCTCCCTTCAGAATTCACCGGATTTTGTCGCTCAGGATGGAAAAATTTAGTGTTTCTAATCAAACAACCCCTTTTCCTTATTAATAAACTGCGGGCGGTGTACATTTATGCTTAACTTTTTGTTTAATTGCTCAATTACATAATCGCAAAGCTCGGGCGAATAGCGTTCATCATGCTGATGCATAAAAAACCATACGGATTGCAGTCCCATTTGCTTCCATTGAACAATCCTGTCTACCCATTCATCACAACGGAGGTAATCTGTAGGGTGCAGGCTGTTACCTACAAAGCGGATAAAGGCATGTTGTGTTGGCAACATCATGTGAACGCAATCTCTGCGGCCCGATGCATCTGTTATTACCGCGCCAATATTTAAACGCTTAAATAGGTTGAAAGCAGCCTGTTTGTTTTCAGGCACTGCAAACCAGTCTTTATGCCTTAACTCTACAAACACAGGTATGTCTGTTGGTAACTGTTCCAGGTAAGCAGTTAATTCGGGCAGGCTTTTAGGAGTAAAGTTATCGCTCAGCTGTAAAAATAACGGGCCCAGCTTATCACCAAAGGCTAAAACACCTTCATAGTAACTGGTTGTAATATCTTCCGCATTTTTTAAGCGACGTATATGGCTAATGCTTTGTGAGAATTTAGGGCAAAATTTAAAATCCGGGTTAATATCTGCCTTTTGTTTCCACTTGGCAATGGTATCTGGTCCGTAAACCTGGTAAAAGGTCGCGTTTAACTCAATGCAATTAAAATGTTTAACGTACTCATCCAAAAAATTAGCGTCTTTTGTTTTAGGTGGATATATCTTGCCAACCCATTCCTTACGGCCCCATTTTGCGCAACCGGCATACACTTGTAAGGGTTGGCTTTTATCTGCTGCAGACGCAAATGTTTCAATGGTAAATGCAGGATCGGCAGGCAGGGTAAAGTTTACTGCTCCTAATTCATCATCGGTTACACGGCCAAATTCCATATGCTTATTTTTAGTGTTGAAAGATAGAGAATCTTACAACAAGCACAAACAAAAAGAGGGAGACATATTTGATGTACCCCTCTTTTGATCTGGAATAAAATTACAAGAACATACCACCCGATGCTTCTATCCGTTGCGCGTTTATCCAACGGGCATCTTCTGAACATAAGAAAGCAATAACGCCGCCAATATCATCCGGCTGGCCGGGCCTGCCCAAAGCAGTGATAGATGATATAAAACCGTGCAATTGCGGGTGACTGTCAAAAGCCTGTTTTGTAAAATCTGTTTCTATAATCCCTGGTGCAACCAAATTGGCAGCTATACCGCGACTGCCCAATTCTTTAGCCAAATATTTGGTAAACACCTCAATAGCACCTTTCATAGAAGCATAGGCAGCGTATCCGGGTGTGGCAAAACGGGTTAGTCCGGTTGATAAATTAATAATGCGGCCACCATCGGCAATGGTGGTAAGTAATGTTTGGGTTAAAAAGTAAACGCCCTTAAAGTGTACGTTAAACAGGTTATCAAAGTCTTCTTCAGTAGTTTGCGCAATTGGCGATGCGGCATCAATACCGGCATTATTTATCAGGAAGTCGAAGCTATTCCTTTTCCATATTTGCTGTAATGTGGTAGTAAGTTGGTCTTTAAAATCGACAAAGGTTGCAACCTTTGATGTATCCAGTTGCAGGGCTGCTGCCTTTAGTCCCTGTGCTTCAATTTCTTTTACAACCTCGTCGGCTTCTTCTTTTTTACTGCGATAGGTAATGATAACATCGTTTCCCTTTTGTGCAAGTTTTAAGGCAGCGTTTTTACCAAGGCCCCTGCTTCCGCCTGTTATAAATGCAATTTTGTTTGTTGGTTCCATTTTCTTTTTATTTTAAGATTGACGGAACAAAGGTGCAGCAAAAACCGCCCCAAAAAATGGTGTCAGCAACGGATAAAATGGTGTCACCTTCGGAATATATACTTTAACAAGTTCCGCGCCCTTGTTGGTGTTGTCACCATAGGTGTTCGGAAGATTGTATTTTCTTCTTCGCCATTGTTGGTGTTGTCACCAACAATATTTAGGACAGTAAAAACTTTCAAGGTAGGGATGCATGGCGACTTGTTGGTGACAACACCAACAAGGGCACAGGTATCAGCCATAAATTTATTTTTTACTTTTTTTAATAATTATTTTGCCGTTATCTTCTATTTCCACGCTATATGCTTTTTCCATCGCACTGTCAAGTTCACCTTCAGCGCCTTCATAAATTTGAATGCTTTTATTTGTATCAATATAAAAAAGTCTCAATTCACCTGATGTCGGTTCTTTAAAAGAGTATGAATGGTATATATTTAAAATAGTAGCTCTTTGTATTTGTACATCGTATAAAACCAAATTTGCATACTCGTAATATAATTTATCAAATGAATTCGCCGTATCCATTAGTTTATATATGTAATCCATTGGCACTCTTTCATATTCAAAATAAACCTGGTAATGCCCCATATCAGGTAATTTATATTTAAATTCAGCTTTAAATTTCTTCTCATATTTTAATAAATCTGCATCCTCGCCAATATGGAAATATTTGGTGCTTTTTATTATGGGTGCCTTGACAATTACTTTTGCGTCAACAAGATGTCTGTAATAAGCTCTACATTTTTCAAATGTTTTATGTGTATTTGTAAGTAAGTCTGATTTATCGTCTTTCAGATAATTTTTCCAGTTTTTTGGAAATTTATATGAAACCAATAACGGACTACCAAAAGGCAATGATGTGATGGGGGTGTGATCAATTATTAAATTTGATACACTTGTATTTTTAACTGCTTGTTTTTGGACAACTTTTCCGTCATTAAGATTGTTTTTATTCTCATTTCCCGCTTTGATGGGATAAGAAGAGAATACACACCAGACAAGACCGGATATAGTAAAAGCTATTTTGTTCATTTTTTTAGACTTTTGCGCCCTTATTGGTATTGTCCACCAACAATATTTAGGACAGTAAAAAACTTTCAAGGTGCCATGCACCCTACGGAGTAAGGTTATGCAAACAATCCACCCTTAAACTTAGGGGCTATTCTTTTCTTTGATGCTTGCTCATACGCATAAGCCATTTTTATCAGCTCGCCCTCGCTCCATGCGGTGCCAAAAAAGGAGAAGCCCATTGGCAGGTCATGCCATGAACCCATAGGTACAGTAATGTGCGGATAACCCGACATAGCAGCAGGTGATGAGAACGAAAAGCCATTATCATAATCACCATTAATAAGGTCTATACATACTGCAAAACCATTTGTTGGCCCGGCAATAGCATCCAGCTTGTTGTCCTTTAAGATCTTATCAATAGCAGCGCGACTAATAACGGTTGTTTTTTTCAAAGCATCCAAATATTCTTTGCTATTTAAATCGCCTTTGCTTTGTGCCAGTTCAAGTGTTTCCTGTTTAAAAAAGGGCATAGCCTTATATTCGTTTGCTTTATTAAAAGCAATAACATCTTCCAGCGTTTTTACCTTGGCGTTTGCGGTGCTTAAGTACTTGTTCAATCCATCTTTAAATTCATAAAGCAATACTGTGAACTCGGCATTGCCAATTTCTTTAAGCTGTTTGCCCAATTCTACTTCAACAACTTCGGCGCCTTGTTTTTTGAGCACGGCAATGGTCTCTTGTAAAAGCTGTTGCATACCGGCATTTGGTTTATCCAGTTTTTCAACACCTATTCGCTTGCCTTTTAAGCCGCCTGCATCTAAAAATTTAGTGTAGTCTTTTTCAATTTTGCTTTTTAGCGTATAACTGTCCTTAGGGTCGACGCCTGCTAATACGCCTAACAATGTGGCAGCATCCCTAACTGTGCGTGCCATTGGCCCGGCTGTATCCTGTGTTTTTGATATGGGGATGATTCCCGTACGACTCAATAAACCTACTGTAGGCTTAATGCCAACCAATCCGTTTACTGATGATGGCGATACAATAGAGCCATCAGTTTCGGTACCAATACCTATAGCGCATAAATTGGCTGCAATGGCCGATCCTGTACCGGCGCTTGAACCGCTTGGGTTCCTGTCAAGCACATAAGGGTTCTTTGTTTGCAAACCACGACTGCTCCAACCGCTGGTTGAGCGTGTTGAACGGAAATTGGCCCACTCGCTTAAGTTGGTTTTGCCCAATATAACTGCACCTGCCGCACGTAATTTATGAGCTATAAAGGCATCTTGTTTAGCAAAATGATCTGCCAGTGCCAATGAGCCGGCTGTAGTGTGCATGTTATCGCCGGTATCAATGTTATCTTTTATTAAAACAGGTATGCCATGCAGCGGGCCGCGTATTTTGCCGGCTTTGCGTTCTTTATCCATTGCGTCGGCCATGTCTAAAGCGCTTTTGTTTAATTCTATAATTGAATTAAGCTTTGGCCCGGCTTTGTCAATGGCATCAATCCTTTTTAAATACAGTTCAGTAATAGCGCGTGAGGTATGAGTGCCGCTTTGCATCTTTTTCTGCAGATCGGCAATGGTTGTTTCATTAAGTTCAAAGTCGTCAACAGTTTCACCATTTTCTGCGGTTTTTTTATCGGCTGAAGGCTGGCTGCATGATGCTGTTACTAATGTGGTTAATGTTAATCCGGCTAATGATCCTGTTTTTAAAAAGTTTCTTCGTTGCATGATAAGAGATGGTATAAAATCCATCCCAATTTAAAAAAATTAAGCTGATTTGAAAAAGCTAATCTTCAAAATATACCGGCTTGCCTGATTCGGGTATCATCAGACTGTTATTAAAGTTGGGCAATAGTTTGTGCAGTATGGCGGGCGGCATGTTACCTACATCCAAAAACTTCCAGCTTTTACCCTTATCATCACTCACACCTAACAGGTAAGACTGACCGGTATAATGTCCTTTCGGCATTTTAAATATTATAAATTCAGGTATAAGGCAATGTATCTGATTGCCGGCCTTGTAGAACTTACCGGGCGAACCAACTGAACCATCAAACTTAGTTATGCCTCGTTTTCTTATTGATTCTATCTTATCGGTTATGAGTTTCTGCATCATTTCACGCCCGCCTGATAGTTCAATTAAAGCAGGATAAGTAAGGTCTATAACTGTTTTATGATCGCCATTAAAAGTAGCGGCGGCAAAACGTGCGGCTTGTTTCTTAAAAACGGTGGTATCCTGCGCAAATATTGTAGCCGGTAGTAATAGCAGGAAAACTAATTTAAAATATAGCTTCATTTTTTAACGGCTTTTTTCAGTAATATCTTGTTTACCAGTTGTTTGGTCCCATCTACTTTTTCGGTAATGTTTAATCCTAATATCTGGCTTATCATGTTATAAACATCTACATTCTGGAATGATGGAATGCTCAGGTTCTTTTTAAATGCCGGCCCCCATGCATAAAAGGTAGCATGCATGTCTTTAACCACAGTTGGGTCATAACCATGCCAGCCCGGGTTAATTTTTTTGCGGTTAGAAAGATTAAATACTTTTGGCCACTCGGGTATCAGCAAAATATCGCCAATACGGTTATGCCAGTCGTCAGTAGCGCTGTAGTGCAGCTTTGCAGGTACGTTTGTTTTAAGGTAAACCTGATAATCTTTAGCCTCTTTTTTCAATGCATCATAAGTGGCCTGAATGTATTGCTTGTCCTTTGCGTAAAGTTCAACCAAAATTCCATCGCCAGATACTACAAATTTTGAGGTATCAATAGCCGCAGGTATTTTAATTGGATTTAGCGTATCAACCTTAGTCATACCGTGGTCTGATACGAAAACAAAGTTTACATCCAGTCCGGTGGCTTTAACCGCATTGTTAAGCTCATTTACTGCCGAATCTACATAATGTACCTCTTGCTCGGTTTGCGGCGCATCGGGATTGTACAAATGCCCGGCGTGGTCAACCTGCGGAAAGTAAAATGTAATTAAATGCGGACGCTGTTCAGGGGGGAGTTTAAGCCATTGTACTACTGCGGCGATACGGTTATGTATGTCAATTTTTTCATTATAAACATAATAATAGCTAGGGCGGGTATCTTTAATGGCCGCTTCTGATGCTACCCAGTAAAAACTGGCAGAAAGCATGTTTTGCTGCTCGGCTAATACCCAAAGCGGGGTACCGCCATACCATGTACCATCAGCAACTTTTTTCTTATTACCCATGGAATAAAAATCCTTACGATCGCGATCAAAAAAAGTATTGTTTACCAGACCCGAGTGGGAGGGATACAAGCCGGTAACCATTGCATAATGGTTAGGGAAAGTAACAGATGGATAAGATGGCACCATTGATGCCGCGCTCACGCCTTCTTTCCTTAGCCTTATCAGGTTTTCAGCATTGTATTTATCGGCATAATCCCAACGGAAACCATCAGCAGATATTAATATAACATATGGCTTTTTTTGTTGCGCTATACTGTTTTTGCGACTGGCAATTACTTTTTGGGTAGTATCAATAACTGGAGTGGTTGTCTGGCTAAAGCCATTCAAACAAAATAAGGCGAGGATAAGGAGTAAGCTGTATTTTTTCATGCCGATTTTATAGAGGGCAAAAATATAGAATTAAGGTTGAGCGCGAGATAGCATATTGTAAAAATGTTACGCTATTACAGCAATTTATAGCAAGAAACTTACAAATAATTGTCACTTAACCCAACTGATAATAGCTATCTTGTGTTAACATAAAACTTGAAATGATGTTGACCAGCAGGTGGGTATTTATTCCGTTAACCTTTACGTTTATGCTGCATGCTTGCAGCCAGCCTAAACACATTTACACCAGTGAATGTTCTGAAGGTATCATATATAAGCGCGTGGTTTTTTCTCACCTGGTAGATAGTATAAAATATTATGATAAGCAGTATGTAGAAGTGACGGGCAAATATGTGGAGGGTAAGAACCTTTCTGCTTTGCACAATGATAGTAACGTTATTGACCGGGGTAACAGCCATGCCTTATGGGTGAACTTTTCGCAAGATTGCCCGTTGATTTTAAGAGGTACCCATACGGGTTTGTTTGAATATGGCGATGGCAACTTTTCAAAGATCAACAATCATATTATGACTATTCGCGGCAAGGTAGATAAACACCAAAAAGGCCATTTAAAATCATACAGAGGTGGTATTGATATGGTAAGCTACATAGAACTGCGCTGATGCAGGTTTTTTATATTTCGAGTACTAAGCCATCATAGGCTAACTCAATGCCTGCAGGCAGTTCCCTTGCAATATCGGCATGCTTGCCAAGGCGGTGACTAATGTGCGTAAAATAAGTTTTTTTGGCATTAATATCCTGAGCAAAAGAAACAGCCTCATCCAGTGTAAGGTGCGAAATGTGCATCTCTTTTTGTAAAGCATTTATCACCAGTGTTTTTGATCCGTAAATTTTTTCTTTTTCAACGTCCGATACCGTTTTGGCATCAGTGATATAAGTAAAATCATTTATTCTGAACCCCAGTACCGGTAATTTATAATGCATCACTTCAATAGGAGTAAAGGGCACACTGCCAATGTTAAACGGGGTCAGGTCAATAGTGTGCAGGTTTATTTGTGGTAAGCCGGGATAGCTCTTGTCAGTAAAAATATAGGAAAATTCTCTGCGGAGCGCGTGTTGTACGCGTGTATCTGCATAAACATCAACCGGGCCACGTTGTTTAAAGTTGAACCCGCGTATATCATCCATGCCTGCAATATGATCTTTATGCTCATGGGTAAAAACAATGGCATCAAGGTGCTTAACATTAGCACGCAGCATCTGGTATCTAAAATCGGGCCCGGAATCTACAACAATGGTCTTGTCGTTTGATTGTATTAAAATAGAAGTACGCAGGCGTTTATCATGCTTATTTGTTGATGTGCATACTTCACAATCGCAGGCAATTACGGGCACGCCCTGGGAGGTTCCTGTTCCTAAAAAAGTAACTATCACAGCTGCAATTGGGTTTGTTTTATTTGGTGCAAAAATGCAGCCTGTTTTTCGTCAAGTAATTTATAATCTATCTCTAAGGTACGCGCCAAATCGGCAACCGATGCTATCTTGCTTTCCAGGTTCGCAAATTTATTTACCACTATTATACGACTGCTTTGCAGCAGGCATGCGCCTGTTTTAAAGTTCCCCTTCTCATACCTTACGCGGTAACCGGCTGCTTTTAAGAGCAGTTCTAGTTTTTCAAGCGTATGGTTGGTTATTGTAAGCATCGGTTTCAAAAATAATAACATTTTATCCATTTTAAGTGCTAATAATCTTAACAGAACTCAAATAAATTTCATTTTTAAATTCACTTTTTAAAATATTTTAAAAACTTTTAAACCCGATACATTTTGATCTGAAATAATTTCTATATTGTAGCTGCAATCCTCAGTAATTTTTAACCCTCATTAACTATGAACCAAAAGCCCGACAGGTTTCTTTCACTGGATGTTTTCCGGGGAATGACCATCTGTTTTATGATCATTGTAAACACGCCCGGTAGTGGCGCACATCCATTTGCACCGCTTGAACACGCCGCCTGGTTTGGCTTTACTCCAACAGACCTGGTATTTCCATCCTTCCTGTTCGCGGTAGGTAATGCCATGAGTTTTACCACCCGTAAATTTGATAGCTTAAGTACAAATGCAGTGCTTTTAAGAATCTTTAAAAGGGCATTACTCATATTTTTAATTGGATTTCTGATGTACTGGTTCCCGTTTGTGGAACTTCATAACGGAGTATGGTCCATAAAACCTTTCAGCGGAACTCGTGTAATGGGTGTTTTGCAACGTATTGCACTTTGCTACTTATTTGCATCGTTACTGGTTTACTTTATTAAAAATAAAACTACAATCATTGTAATCAGCATACTGCTGTTAATAGGTTACCAGGTAATATTACTTATGTATGGCGACCCTGCTGCACCTTACGGTATGCTAACTAATGCAGGTACTTACTTTGATAAGTTTGTTTTAGGCGAATCGCATTTATACCACGGCGAAGGTATGCCATTTGATCCCGAAGGGATTTTAAGTACTCTACCTGCTATAGTAAATGTTATATGCGGATACTTTGCCGGCAAATTTATACAGGAAAAAGGCAAAGGTTATGAAACCATATCTAAATTGCTTTTAACCGGCTGTCTGTTTCTATTTATAGCATGGTCATGGAATATGTTCTTCCCAATAGGTAAAAAGCTATGGTCAAGTCCGTTCACATTACTAACCGTTGGTTTGGATATGATAATAATATCGGCGCTGATCTACGTTGTAGAAATCCGTTCCTGGAACGGTGCAAACTGGACATCGTTCTTCACCACAGTAGGTAAAAACCCATTGGCTATTTATATTCTTTCAGAAATTTTGGTCATTGCCTTCTGGATGATCCATGTTAAAGACAAGAGCCTTTTCGACTGGATAAACAGTTCTATTTATCAGGTTATTGCACCTGGTGCTGTAGGCTCGCTGCTTTTTGCTATTAGTTACATGCTGGTTTGCTGGACGGTGGGAAAAATATTGGATAAGAATAAGATTTATATAAGGGTATAGCGCATACTTCTTGTATGCTCTTCTTAGCCCTTTCCTAACCCTCTTTCCGCTTGCGGAGAGAGGGTGGTCGAGCGAAGCAAAGACCGGGTGAGTTGACTAAACGGTAATACAAATTGCAATATGAAAAAATTAACCTTATTCCTTATCACGCTTGGCTTTGCCCTAAATGTTACCGCCCAGCAAACCCAAACCTATGCCGAAAAGTTAGGCTGGCCTAAGGGTGCAAGGGTGATAATTCTGCATGTTGATGATGCGGGCATGTCGCATGAATCAAATTTAGGTGTGGAGAAGGCTACAAGCGAGGGAGTGGCTAATTCAACCAGTGTAATGATGCCCTGCTCATGGGTGCCGGAGTTTAGAACATATTTGGATAAACACCCTGCACTGGACGCGGGCCTGCATTTAACATTAACATCAGAGTGGGACAATTACCGTTGGGGGCCACTGGCCGGCAAACCTGCCGTGCCAGGATTGGTTGATAAGCAGGGCACAATGTATTCATCTGTACAGGCTGTTTATTTTAGTGCTAAGGCTGATGAGGTAGATAGGGAGATTCGGGCGCAATATGATAGAGCGATTGCTATGGGCTTTGTGCCAACGCATTTGGATTCGCACATGGGGACGCTATTTGCTAAGGATGTTTTTATGGAAAAATATCTCCAGTTGGG
>JAQBNY010000354.1 GCA_028288315.1 Mucilaginibacter sp. | reverse complement strand
GGGCAATACAAATATAATAGTGTTTTTCTAATTACTAAACAATTTATTAAAATAAATTTAACCTGCAGTTTCGAAATTTTTCTCGATAAGTGTTTGAATGATACCATCAACCATACCTACTGAAGGTACATAAATGCTTTTTATCCCGGCACATTTCAGCACAGTTAAATATATCTCACAAGCCGGAATTATTACATCTGCCCTATCCTGATTCAAGCCCAGCACATTTATACGGTCTTTTAATGAAAAGGAATTTAAATAGTTATAAAGCGCTTTTAATTTAACATAAGACAATGGCTCACTGTTATCCTTCTCTCCTGAAAGCTTGTAAAGTTTGTTGATATTACCACCTGTACCTATACCAAAAATGTTTTTATGCGCCCGTGTATGTTCACGTATAAAGTTTTTCATTTCTGTCCAGGTTTCGTCTTTATCCTGGTTATCTAAAATACGGATAGTACCCAGGTTAAATGATTGAGAGGCTAACATCTGCTCGCCGCTAAACAAGGATAACTCTGTACTACCACCACCCACATCAATATAAAGATAGTTTTTTCCTTTGTCTATATTCACTTCGGCATGGCTGGCGTAAATTATCTTAGCCTCGTTTTGCCCGTGTACAATTTCAAGATCAATACCAGCTTCTTCCTTTATCCGGTTAGCCACATCCTGGCCGTTAACCGCCTCGCGCATAGCCGATGTTGCACAAGCCATATAATCGGTAACTTTAAAAACATCCATCAGGTTACGAAACGCCTGCATAGATTTAACAAGGTCATTAGCCTTCTTGTCTGATATTTTTTTGTTCAAAAAAGCATCGTCCCCCAACCTTACCGGCACACGTAATAAGGTATTCTTTTTGAAGGAGATAGAATCATTGTTCTCAATAATTTCTGCAATCAAAAGCCTCACTGCGTTTGATCCTACATCGATGGCGGCGTATCTCAATTTATTGTGTTTTTATTTTTCAGGTAGTTATAAATATCTATTTGAGCACGGGTAAGAGGCTCGGCTTTTGTTTTATGATACTTATTAGTGTGCGTAACGGTAATATCCCTTGCTTTAGTATTATCGTTTAGTTGTATGTTAATTATATCTCTTATTTCTTTACGCAGGTCTTCATCATGTACTGGGAAACCTACCTCAACCCGGTTATCAATATTGCGGGTCATGAAATCAGCAGATGTCAGGTACATTAGTTCTTTACCGCCATTGCCGTAAATATGTACGCGGGCATGCTCCAGGTATTTATCAACTATACTTATTACCTCAATATTTTCGCTGTAGCCTTTAACCCCTGGTATTAAACAGCACATACCGCGAATGATCATTTTAATTTTTACCCCTGTATTGCTGGCCTGGTACAGTTTGGCTATTAACTCTTCATCGGCCAGGCTGTTCATTTTAAGTATCATATAAGCATCCTTACCTGCTTTGGCATTCTTAATTTCGTTATCAATCAGCTTATAAATTGCCGGTCGCGAATCAATAGGTGATACAACTAAATGCTTTAAATCCTTAGGCAGTAAGCTTTTATTCAGTGCCCTAAATATGTATACAAGGACTGTAGTTATGTTTTTATTGGCTGTTAAAAGTGTATGATCGGCATACAAGGTGGCCGTTTGCTCGTTGTAGTTCCCGGTAGACAGGCAGCCATAATGAAACGGCTTTCCTTTTTCCATACGGGTTACCAGGCAAATTTTAGAGTGGACTTTGTAGCCATCAATACCATATAGCACGTTTACACCTTCCTCTTCCAAACGGTTGCTCCAGTAGATATTATTTGACTCATCAAACCTTGCACGCAGTTCAACCAGGCAGTTAACCTTTTTACCGTTTTTAGCCGCGTTGATCAACGCGTGAATAATCTTTGAGTTCTCGGCTAAGCGGTATACGGTAATACTTATCTCTTTAACCTTTGGGTCTATCGCTGCTTCACGCAAAAAGTGAATAATGTAATCGAATGATTGGTATGGTGTACTAATCAGGAAATCCTTTTTAGCGATCATACTCATCAGGCTTTTGCCGAATGACAATCCGTTAACCGGTAAGGGGATGTTTTTATTGTATTGCAGATCGGCCCGGCCAACGTTAGGAAATGATATGAAATTTTTAAAATTATGATAGCGATTACCCGGTATAAGGTTCTCACCGCCTACTTTCATCTTTTTAACTAAATACGACAGCATATCCAACGGCATTTCTTTATCATACAATAAACGCATTGGTTTGCCTTTACGCCTTTTTTGCAGACTTTTTGCCAGCGAATCAATAAACTTTACGCTTACTTCTTTATCCAGATCAAGCTCGGCATCACGGGTAAGCTGTAATGAATAAGCTTCAATGTTATCATGATCAAATATGAAAAAAATATCCTCGAGGCTATACCTGATAATGTCATCCAGCAGGATAATGAATTTCAAATTATGAGTATCCGGCAACACCAAAAAGCGAGAAAGGTTATCAGGAAATTCAATGAGCGCAAATCTGGATTTTTTGTTTTTGGTAAGTTTTACAAAAAAATAAATTGCCCTGTCTCTTAGTTCAGGCAAGGGCAAATTATCATCCAGCATGATAGGTACAAGTGTGGATAGCAGCCTCTCCCTGAAAAAGTTTTTTACAAATGTACCACGGGTTACATTTAGTTGTTTATCGTTAAGTAAAAATATCTTCTCTTCGGCAAGCTCCTTAACAATAATATTTTCATACAAGTTGTTAAACTTCTGCTCTTGTTTTACTACTATGTTTTTAATTTGGGTTAAAAGCTTTTTAGGGTTGTAACCTAAAATTTCCTTTGCTTTTTCATTAAGGTTGGTTAGCCTGCTTAGCGTTGCTACTCTTACCCTGTAAAACTCATCAAGATTTGATGAAAATATGGCTAAAAATTTTATCCTTTCTATCAGGGGCACTGTTGGGTCGGCAGCTTCCTGCAAAACCCGGTCATTAAAATACAACCAGCTAATTTCCCTGTTTATTAAAGGAATTTTTTTTATATCCATAGAATGTGCTGTTTTAACAGCCTAATTGACAAATTTGCTTATTTATTTGTTAAGTTTATATTAAGTAATTGTATTTAATGTGTTTTGTTTGTTAATAATTACGGCTTATAAAAATCTTACAGTAGCTTTGCATTCTCAATAAACACCTAACATTATGCCTTCATTTGATATAGTAAGCAAGATAGACGGACAAACATTAGATAACGCTATAAACGTAGCCAAAAAAGAAATTTTGAACCGTTATGATTTTAATGATTCAAAAAGCACTATAGACCTGGACAAAAAAACCAATGAGATACACATATTAACCGAAAATGACATGCGTGTTAAGGCCATACAGGATGCCATCATTAGCCGTATGGTTAAACAGGGCCTTGACGCTAAAGCACTTGATTTTGGCAAGGAGCACTTTGCATCAGGTAATATGATACGTAAGGAAATAAAAGTTTTAGAAGGCATTGATAAAGAGGTTGCCAAAAAAATAGTTAAGAAGATAAAAGATAGCGGCCTTAAAGTACAGGCATCTATTATGGACGATCAGGTTCGTGTTCAGGCCAAAAAGATAGATGATTTACAGGCTGTAATAAGCCTTTGCCGTACTGAGGATTTTGGCCAGCCGTTACAATATATTAACATGCGGGCATAGTAGCCTCACCTAAATCCCCTCTAAGGAGAGGACTTGAAAACATTGCTTCCGTCTCCCTCTCCTTTGGAAAGGGCTGGGTGAGGCTAAAAAATACGAAGGCCGCTCCTTTTACAGAGCGGCCTTCTCACTTAACCAAACCTAATTATGAAAACAATCTTTATTACTTTATAGCTATTTCTCTTGATTGAAATTTAGCTTCTTCTCTTTTTGCAACGGTTAATTTTAGTATACCGTCGGTATAGTCAGCTTCAATTTTTGTATGGTCAGCAGTATCAGGTAAGGTAAATGACCTTACAAATGAATTGTAGCTATATTCGCGTTTACTGAATTTTTTAGTTTCAGTATTATTCTCGCTTTTCTTTTCTGCTGATATTGTTAAAACGTTTTTATCAAGGTTGATCTTAAAATCTTCCTTTTTTAAACCCGGCACAGCTAACTCTACATGAAATTCGTTATCATTCTCGGAAATGTTAACTGCCGGCACACGTGTAACTAATTTATCACTTAAAAAAGTGTCATTCAATATCGAATCAAAAACATCGTTAAAGAATGGGTTACTGGTGTTTTTTAGTCCGTTGTTAAATTTTACTAAAGTCATGGTTTTTATCCTCCTAAAATTTTTATTTGTTAACTTCGTTAGTGGATAATCAACTGTTATACCAACAGGAT
>JAQBNY010000337.1 GCA_028288315.1 Mucilaginibacter sp. | reverse complement strand
TGTTTATCAATAGTGAAACAGAAGAGCAAGTAGCTGAATTTCTGCTGCAAATTAAAGCAATTAAATTACAACCTAATAATCCTTTTACATGGGCATCAGGCTGGAAATCGCCTATATATTGCGATAACAGGGTTACGCTATCCCATCCAACAATACGTACTTATATCCGTCAACAATTAACCTCAGCTATACAAGAAATGTTTGGTTCTGTTGGTTGTATTGCGGGTGTTGCTACAGCTGGTATACCGCAAGGCGTATTAGTAGCACAAGAATTAGGCCTGCCCTTTATTTATGTACGTGCCAAACCAAAAGAACACGGCACAGGTAATTTAATTGAAGGCGAAATTTCTCCGGGTAAACGTGTTGTGGTAATTGAGGATCTTATATCTACGGGAAAGAGCAGCCTGCAGGCTGTAGATGCTTTACGCGAAGCAGGTTATACTGTTGCCGGCCTGGCCGCTATTTTTAGCTATGGATTTGATATTGCTACCGAAAACTTCAGAGATGCCAAATGCCCATTTCTTACATTATCTAACTACAACGCTTTAATAAAATATGCCGAAGAGAAACAGTATATATCTGCCAGCGATGTAGAAATGCTTAAACAATGGCGCGAAAAACCATCAACATGGGGACAATAAAATGAGCGTTTTTGAAAGTACTATTACCATTAATAAACCTGTTGACCAGGTTTACAACTTTTTGGCCGATATGAATAATCACAGGCAGCTAATGCCTGACAATATAACCGAATGGCAATCAACAGCTAATGAGGCAAGTTTTAATATAGAGAATATAACTAAGCTTTCTTTAAAAATAAGCGAGCGCATTACAAACCACAAGATAGTTATAATCCCTGCCGAAAAACCGCCATTTGATATGGAACTTAAGTGGGAGTTATCTGCAAGCAATAACACTTCGCAAGCAAAATTTACAATCACAGCTGATCTGAATATGCTTATGAAAATGCTGGCATCCAGCCCGTTGCAAAAACTTGCTCAAGAAGAGACACAGAATTTAGCTGAGATATTTAAGTAAATAAATGTTTATATGAAATATGATTAAATGTCTTTATTGACTTTTACATCATATATCATAATTAATGCATTTATTATGAACAGGCCAATTACAATAGTTATTATCATGACGAGGGGTGTTAGGATAACTTGTTTATATTTTGATTAATTGTATAATAATTTAAAAACTCTACTACAGAATTATAATTCATGTACTTATACGTACGTTAAAACATTTTGTTGCCTTCTATTAAAAAAAGGTAAATAGTTACCTATTAATTAATATAGTGAATTTATCCCTCTTGAATTTTTCATGGGGTAATTACCCCTCTTATTTAATTAAATTAAGTATTTACTGTATTTTTGCACAAATTATAAGTGCAGCATGATTACGGTATCTAATTTATCTCTACGTTACGGAAAACGAACCTTATTTGAAGATGTTAACCTAAAATTTAGCCAGGGAAACTGCTATGGCATTATTGGGGCAAACGGCGCAGGGAAATCAACATTTTTAAAAATATTATCAGGCGAGATTGATCCATCCAGCGGTTCAGTAAGTTTTACACCAGGCGAGCGTATGGCTGTTTTAAGCCAAAACCACTATGCCTTTGATGACTTTACTGTACTTGAAACGGTAATGATGGGATACAAAGAGATGTATGCCGTTATGAAAGAAAAAGACGCTATTTATTTAAAAGAAGACTTTTCAGATGCCGATGGTGAACGTGCCGGTGAATTGGAAAACCTTTTTGCCGAAATGGATGGCTGGAATGCTGAAAGCAATGCAGCTACCCTGTTAAGTAATTTGGGTATAAAGGAAGAATTCCATTATAAATTAGTTAAAGATCTTGATAATACTCAAAAAGTACGTGTTTTGTTAGCGCAAGCTTTGTTTGGCAAGCCCGACATTTTGTTACTGGATGAGCCTACCAACGATCTGGACATACACACTGTTACCTGGCTGGAAGATTTTTTAGCATCATACGAAGCTATTGTACTGGTAGTATCACACGACAGGCACTTTTTAGATACTGTTTGTACCCACGTAGTGGATATCGATTTTGCTAAAATGACTATTTACACCGGTAACTATACTTTCTGGTATGAATCAAGTCAGTTGGCTTTAAAACAACGCTCAGATCAAAACAAGAAGACAGAAGATCGTGTGAAAGAATTACAGGAGTTTATCCGTCGCTTTAGTGCTAATGCATCCAAATCAAAACAAGCAACCAGCCGTAAAAAAGCGCTTGATAAAATTAATTTGGACGAGATACAACCATCAAACCGTAAATACCCTGGCATTATATTCAATAACCAAGGCCGCGAAATTGGTGATCAGGTATTGCAAACCGAAAAATTAGGCAAAAGCCTTAATGGTGAAATACTTTTTGCTAACGTAAGCTTTATGCTAAACAAAGGCGATAAGGTTGCTGTACTGTCACAAAACAGTTTGGCTACATCCGCCTTTTATGATATTTTAACCGGGCGCGATAAAGACTACCAGGGCAGTTTTAAATGGGGCGTTACAGTAAACGCAGCAGATATTCCTATTGATAATGCCGAATATTTTAAAGGCAAGGATATGAACCTGATTGACTGGTTACGTGAGTACTCAACCGGCGATAAAGACGACCAATTCATCCGTGGCTTTTTAGGCCGTATGCTGTTCAGCGGTGAGGAAGTGTTGAAGAAAAGCAATGTATTAAGCGGTGGAGAAAAAATGCGCTGCATGTTTAGTCGCATGATGCTGCAATCGGCCAACCTTTTAATGCTTGATGAGCCAACCAACCACCTTGATCTGGAATCAATTACAGCGTTAAACAATGGCATGAAGGACTTTAGAGGAAATATCATCTTCACTTCACGAGATCATGAACTGGTTGAAACTGTTGCCAACCGCATTATTGAAATAACCCCTGCAGGTGTAATTGACAAGCTAATGACCTATGACGAGTATATAAATAGCGATGTAGTACAAAAACAACGCGAAGAAATGTATGCGATGGCGTAACTCATAGACGGTTAAAAACAACATAATTATACTAAGCGCCGGATTTACCGGCGTTTTTGTTTAACAATCTCCCGATTTCATAATCTCGCTTGCATAAAAACAGGTAATTGAGCGACCAATAATAGGTGGATAAGCTCATCAGCATATAATTAGTACGCCTAAGTTTACCCGGTGTCATTTTACTAAATTACAGATGAAAATATTTGATTAAAGCGTATTTTGCCATGAATTAGATATCCTATGGAAGTTGGAATTGACAGTTTTGCTGCAGCATATAAAGGCACCGGACCAAATATTACTGATGCGGAGGCCATGGGACAGTTGCTTGACCGTATTGAACAAGCTGACCGTGCAGGCCTTGATATATTTGGCATTGGCGAACATCACCGTAAAGAGTTTTTAGACTCTGCCCCTGCTGTAATACTGGCAGCTGCTGCTGCACGTACCAAACAAATACGTCTTACAAGTGCAGTAACCGTTTTAAGCGCTGCCGACCCTGTAAGGGTTTTCCAAAACGCTGCCACGCTTGACCTTATTTCTAATGGCAGGGCGGAAATGGTGGTTGGCCGTGGATCCTTTACCGAATCGTTCCCCTTGTTTGGTTTTAATTTACATGATTACGATCAGCTTTTTTCTGAGAAACTGGAGCTGTTATTAAAGCTGTTAAATAATGAGCATGTACACTGGACGGGCAAGTTCAGGCCCGCTTTAACCGGGCAGGGAATATATCCAAGACCTGTTCAAAACCCATTGCCGGTATGGCTGGGCGTAGGTGGTACGCCGGAATCATTTGTGCGTGCAGGAGTACTTGGTTTGCCGCTAATGGTAGCCATTATTGGCGGCGAAACACACCGTTTCCGTCCGCTGATTGATTTGTACAGAGAGGCCGGTAAAAGAGCCGGGCATGCATCCGACAAACTTAAGGTAGGTTTACATTCGCTTGGTTATGTAGCAGAAACTACAGAACAGGCCATTGAAGAATATTATCCCGGCTATGCAGAAACTTTCACAAAGATTGGCCGCGAACGCGGATGGCCACCAGTAACACGCCCGGCATTTGATGCTGTAGCCGGCCCACAAGGTGCCATCATAATTGGCAGCCCCGAAGAAGTAGCAGCCAAGATAATTCGACATAGCGAAGCATTGGGCGGTATCTCCCGGGTTACCTTCCAAATGGATAATGCCAACCTGCCACATGAAAAAATGATGAAGGCTATAGAGTTGTTAGGCAAAAAAGTGAAGCCGCTAGTAAACGGGATGTAAAAAATTAATGGTGGTGGACGACGTTCAGCTATGGAAAGCCTGAAGTGTTTTAATGGCCTTTTTTAATTAATTATTTTTCTACTAATAAATACTAATAGCAAATCAAAGTTTGCTATATCCTTTAATAAATTAATTTATTAGTGTATATATTACAATATATTTATGTATTAATTGTAATACAGGTATTTTCAATAGTTATAAATTAAAATTATACTATTTAATCAATAGTTAAGAATTACAACATAAATGTCGACAGATTTAAATGGAATCTTTCCAATATGATAATTAACAACCTAAAGTTGTACATATTTTAAAATGGATTATAATTTGCTTAAGTGTGGTTTCATTTATGCAGTTTATGAACACCCACCAAGGACAAATAGTAGAATACATAGTACGGAAAAACGGATATAACATAAGTAGTTTAGCGAAAGCTTTGGATGTAAACCGGAGATCTATGTACAATTGGTTCAATCAAAAGGAACTAAAATGGGATGTAATTCGCCGGATAGGACTCGTTATCAGGCATGACTTTTCTAAAGAGTTTCCATTATTATTTACCACTGAAGATTTTAAAGGTATATATGCATCACGCTCTTATATGTCACCTTCGATAATCAATTATGATAAAATTGATGCTGATGATAATTGGAAGGGTAAATATTTGAATCTGCTTGAAAAATACAATGCTGAGTTACTACACAAAGCAAAACGACTTGCTTTAAACCAGTTTGATACTTCAAACTAATATAGTGTTGCTCCCAAAAGATTAAATTGTAATTTATAAAATGGTAATGTTTAACTTAAAAGTACCATTGTGTGAGAGATGTGTGAGAAATAAAAAAGCATTTACGTTTTCTAATCGTAAATGCTTGAATTTTAGTGCCTCCAAAGGTACAGATGTCGAACTCTTTTATTGAGGATGTGAAGAAAATTATTAAGCTTAAAGAAGGAAAATAGGCTAATTTTCTCTTTCTCTGAAGTTCGTTAAAGTGGCCTCGTAGTTTTAACAAAGTGGTAATGGCGAGATAACTGGGTATTGGCTAACCTTTATTTTTCGTTTTTAGTTAGTCCGCTATTGCCTCAATACCCTGTTGTTTAAGTTTCTCAAGGTGATCCTTCATAGCATTAAGCTGTTCCGGGGAATGTCCTTTCCAATCCATGACTTCACCAATGACCCGAAGCGGACTCTTAGTGCGGTATGACTTAGTCGGATTGCCCGGAAATTTCTTATTCGTCAAATTGGGATCGTCTTCAAACAATCCGGTCGGTTCTACTATATAGATTCTGCCATATCCTTCTCCTACAGCGAGTTCTGCACCCCAGGTAGCTGCATCTAAGGTGGCCGTCAGATAGACAAACTTAGCCTTATTTCTTTGCCCATAGTTGGAATTAAAGCCGGGTTCAATAAGGTCTCGTGTTTTAGATTTGCCTTAGTGCCGTGATAGAATTTTTCCGAAGTTAAGCCGTTTGTAGTTTGCGTTGATTTGTCCATTCAAATTGTTTTACTTCAATGCTTCTTATTTCCTTAAAATCTTATCCATTGCCTTTCCTTTTGCTAATTCATCAACCAGCTTATCTAAATAACGAATCTTTTGCATCAGTTTGTCCTCAATTTCTTCCACACGATAGCCGCAAATTACACCTGTAATTTTTGAAACATTTGGATTTATTTGTGGTGCCTGGGCAAAAAAGGTTTCAAAATCACTTTTATCGTCGATATATTTTTGCAATGTTTGTTTATTATATCCTGTTAGCCAAAATATGATGTCATCTACTTCAGCTTTTGTGCGACCTTTTTTCTCCGCTTTTTGGATATAATGCGGATAAACACTTGCAAAAGACATTCTGTATACTCTTGAATTATCCATCTTACTTGTATTAATTATCAAAATTAATTTTTTGTAGTCAGCATGTAGTTATGGCTACCCGAGTGGTTGCATTACTGCTAACGGCTCGGACATGCCCAAGCGCGATTTTAGCACCGCTGTTGACCAGCGACACTATATATCAAACATAGCAATAATCAATAGCATTCCCTTAGCTCCTTTTCGGAAGTGTCTGTTTGCTGCACAGGCATACGGTTTATTCATTACTCATTCGTGCCAGTACTTTGATAAGTTTCTTTAGCGGATTATAACTATAATGGCTATTAACCCAACGAGTCTAGAACTCCAAAAGTGCATTTATCACATGAAAACGCAATGTTGAAAATTTGCTCAAAAACAAAAATGGCCTCTGTTTGCAACAGAGACCATTTTCAAAATTTAGTGACCTGGGAGAGGATCGAACTCTCGACCCACTGATTAAGAGTCAGTTGCTCTACCGGCTGAGCTACCAAGTCATTATTTTTGTGGGATGGCAAATAAACGAAAATTATTTGAA
>JAQBNY010000333.1 GCA_028288315.1 Mucilaginibacter sp. | reverse complement strand
AACTTTGGCTACTTCGTCACCTCCGAATTCCATAGCGCCTCCTATTAATAAACGAACTGGCGATTGCTTCTTTTCGACTTCCTGAGCAAATGAAAAATTATGGGAGGCAAAGACAATAAATAAAACTAAAGTTAATTTTTTAAAGTTTTCATGATTAAAAAAGATCTAGGTGCGGCAAATGTAAAAAAATTCGTTAATTAAACTATTTAATCGAAGATTATATTTATCGTCCTGGCTCTCATAAACTTGCAGCTTTTTATATAACAGCTAACTAGGAGCCTGTCGGACTTAATATCGCATATGGATTAAATTTGTGAAAAAAACCAAACAGCAACAAACAGTTGAACCTGCGGGGGCAGGCAAGATTATTAATCCCTCTGATTTGCTGTTATTTATTGTAATTCAGTTTACACCGAACCCGTTTTTTTATTTCAGTCTGTAGTCGGTGTTATCACACCACCCTGCCCACCATCCGCTAAAATCCTTACATTGTTGTAAAAACCATCAATGCTTTTAAAGCCGAATAAAATAAGCGGTACCAGGCTTCAGGTAAATATTGAGGGCCTATAATATGATACTGTTAAACAGGTATCTTTAACAGTATGATATCCTACGAAGAACAAGCCTTAACAGAACTGCATGCCTGGCAACAAAAAATGCAAAAAGGCCCTTCGTTAGGAAACCGGATAGCAAAGAGTTTGCAGGATAAAATTAACAACTGGATACCAGAGAAGGTACATCAGGTTATAACCGTTACTATCGAAAAAATGATAAAGGCGGCTATCTTTGGCATTAAATATACAACTTCCGTTAAGCTGGCACCTGATGCCTCCTTGTTATTAAGGGAAAGCTATGTTAAACAGCAGATAACCGTTTATCAGAAAACAGCAACCGTAGAAGGAGCAGTAACCGGTGCAGGTGGCATATTAATGGGCTTTGCAGATTTCCCTGTGCTTATCGGCATCAAAATGAAACTGCTTTTTAATATAGCCTCCCTTTACGGGTATGATGTTAAAGATTATAAAGAAAGGCTATACCTGCTGTATATTTTCCAGCTCGCGTATTCCAGTCAGCAAAGGCGAAATGAGATTTACATACTTTTACGGGATTGGGATAATTACAGTCAGGCTTTACCCGAAAATGCGGAAGACTTTGACTGGCGTATATTTCAGCAGGAATACAGAGATTACATTGACCTTGCAAAAATGGCCCAGCTACTACCCGTTATAGGTGCTGCTGTAGGCGCCATTGCTAATTATAAATTGGTTGCCGAGCTGGGGAATACAGCAATGAATTGCTTTAGAATGCGGATAATGGATAAAACCGGAAGATTAGAGAGTTAATGATCGCCAGTGCCTAACCTATGTCAACGACTTTGTGCTCTTCAGCATAACAAATTATAATGAACTATCTTTGCCGCTTTCCATTTATAACACATGATACAGCAAGCACTCCAAAATTTAAAGATAAACGCTCTTAATCCAATGCAGGAGGCTGCTATCAATGCCGCTAAAAAAGGTGATGTAATATTGCTGTCCCCTACTGGCTCAGGTAAAACTTTAGGCTTTTTGTTGCCTTTGCTTAACTCGCTTAATACAGCTATATCAACTGTGCAAGTTTTGATATTGGTGCCCTCGCGCGAGCTTGCCCTACAAATAGAACAGGTTTTTAGGGCAATAGGCAGCGGCTTTAAAGTGAATTGCTGTTATGGCGGGCACTCTTTAAAAATAGAGTTAAATAACCTGTCGCAGCCACCCGCTGTTTTGATAGGCACACCAGGCAGGATTGCCCATCACCTGCGCCGCGAAAGTTTTGATACAGCTAACATTACTACACTTATATTGGATGAGTTTGATAAGGCATTAGAGTTTGGTTTCCAGGAAGATATGTCTTATATCATCAGGCAGCTGCCGTCAATTAAAAAACACATGCTTACCTCTGCCACACAAATGGATGTGATACCTTCCTTTACCGGCATTCATAAACCCATAACAATTGATTATTTAACCAACGCTGCTTCTGCCCCCGATCTTAAACAGAAGGTGGTTATATCAGAACCTGCCGATAGGTTAGATGCCCTCTTTGCACTTGTATGTAAAATAAGTGATAAGCCTACGCTGGTGTTTTGTAACCATCGCGAAGCCGTTGAACGTATTAGCGACCTGCTTTATGATAAAGGACTACCGCATGATATTTTTCATGGTGGCATGGAGCAGGACGACCGCGAACGTGCGCTGCTTAAATTCAGGAACGGCAGCCACAGAATATTAATTACAACCGACCTTGCTTCGCGTGGTTTAGATATACCCGAGATTGAGCATGTGGTGCACTACCAGTTACCACATAATGAGGAAGCATTTTTACACCGAAATGGTCGTACTGCACGTATGCATGCCAAAGGTACCTCCTATTTGCTTTTAGCACCCGGCGAAAAACCGACCTACTTGAGTGAATTGCCTGATATTGAAGAACTACCAACAAAAACAACCATACCCCAACTCTCCCCATGGGCTACGGTTTATATAGCCGCAGGTAAAAAAGACAAAATAAACAAGGTTGATATTGTAGGCTTGCTGCTTAAAAAGGGTGAGCTGGCTAAGGAGGATCTTGGATTAATAGAGGTACTTGATTATTCGTCATACGCGGCGGTTAAACGTACGCATATAGAGCGTACTGTACACTTGGTTAAGAACGAAAAGATAAAAGGTAGAAAGATCAAGATAGAAATTTCGAGGTAGTATTTATAACCATTGCTAATCATACTTACCTCGGGTTATTAAATAATATTTCATTACAAAACGATATTAAATCTGCTGGTATTGGCGCTGCTATTCTTTACTATTTATCTAAATAAAGTATCTTAGCTGTACACTAAAAAACCTCATTATGAAAAAGTTATTATTCTTTACTGTGGTGGCAATATTATTTGCCTGCAGTTCTGTTTTCGCGCAAGTAACTAAAGAACAAAGCGTTGCCGAATGGACGCGTGCCAAAGCTTATACCAAAGCTTACCTTGATGCTATGCCTGCAGATGGTTATGCATTCAAGCCAACTCCGGAAATCAGAAGTTTTGCCGGGCAAATGCTGCACCTTGCTGATGCTAACTACTTTTTTGTAGCCACAGCAAGTGGTAAAGAGAGTCCGATGGGAAAAACTTCATTAGAAAAAACCGCAGCCCAAACGAAAGAAGCAACTACAAAAGCAGTAATGGACAGCTACGATTGGGCAATCGGTGCTATACAGGGCATGACTGACGCACAGCTTCAGGAAACTGCAACCATGGGAAAAGACATGAAAGTGGTTAAAGGATTACTTTTAGCCAAAGGTTTTGAACACCAAACCCATCACCGTGGTCAAACAACTGTGTATCATCGCTTAAAAGGCGTTACTCCTCCGCCTGAAATGCTTTTTTAATACAGCTAAATTAGTAAACGTACATTTTGATTTAACCACAAAGAATACACAGATTTTAACTTCTCATAATCTTGGTGTTCTTTGTGGTTTTGCCTTATATTCTTTGTAGTTAACCACCACTACCCCATTTTTTTATTCACAAATATTTGAAATTGCTAAAATAATTAGCAAATTTGTTGTGTGAATCAAAACTCCATTTCCATAAAGGCCGAGGCTCGCGTGCTGTTTGTTGATATGAACAGCTATTTTGCCCGTTGCGAGCAGCAAGCCAATTTCTGGCTACGCCACAGGCCAGTTGGGGTTTGTGTTTATACAGGCAAGTATGGTTGTGTTATATCGCTCTCAACAGAGGCTAAAGAGCGTGGTTTAAAAGCTGGCATGCGTTTAAATGATGCTATGGCCATATGTCCGGAACTGATCCCGGTAGAAAGCAACCCCACACGTTACCGCGAATACCATAAAAAGATAATTAATGTAATGCGCAATTACAGTA
>JAQBNY010000281.1 GCA_028288315.1 Mucilaginibacter sp. | reverse complement strand
CGTTCTTCCAAAAAAAGCCTTTCAGGATAGTTGTGCTGTAAGCTTTTTATGATTTTACCGGTGCCGTCAGGTGAACCGTCATCAACTATCAGCAAATGGAAATCATGAGGCAATGAGAATACCTTATTAATCATTCGCTCAATATTTTCTTTTTCGTTATACGTAGGTATAATTACAATACTATCGGGCACTTAAGCAAAATTTAGTTTTAAGTAATAAACGGCGCTAAAATAATTTAAATTACCACGGCTTTAAAATAAAAAAAACAGGAAAGCATTGTGCGATCCTGTTTAAATGATAATATTTTGTTTATAAGCTATTTAAACTATTGGATTGTCTGGGTGAATTTCTCGAGTTTTATTTCCTTTTATATCTAAGCCACTGGCCAACACATCATCAGCCAGATATGCTTTTTCCTTTATAAATGGGCTAACAAAAAGAAACACAACAAAGAATACAAAACAAATACCAGCGAATAACCAAAAAAATGAGGCGCCTGTAAAACCACTAAAGATGCCTCCTTTTGCAATGCTGTTAGTAACAACAGCATTAAAGAATGAGCCAATTGAATAGGTGAAATACCAAATAGCTGTCATTGTACTTTTCATTGATGGTGGCGATTGTGTATAAGCATACTCTAAACCTGTAATAGATACCAATACTTCGCCGGCAGACAGAACAGCGAAAGCCAATATTTGCCACCAAACTGATGGGTGCAACCCTTTATCAACCAGCACTTGTAACAAGGCAATTATTACAAAGCTAAAACCAGTAATAAATAATCCTGCGCCAATCTTTCTGAGAGGAGTTAATTTAATGCCAAATTTTTCAACTAAAGGATATATGCCATAATTAAAAATGGGAATAAACGTCAGTAAAAACACAGCGTTAACAGTTTGTATTTGTGAGGGTAGAACTTTCCAGCCAAAAATGCCCAACTCAAGGTTCAGTTCTTTTGATTGCAAAACCCATTCAGCGCTGTTCATATCCCATAATGACCAAAAAATAGGAATAAATGCAAATACAGCCATTACCCTCCAAACAGCTTTTATGCCATCAACTTTTTCTTCGCCATATTTAGCTTCAGCACATTCCCATGCAGTTTTCCCGGCAGCTTTGTTGCCGAATTTGCAAGATAGTGCATATAAGCTAACAGATACAAAGTTGTCTTTATTGATTCCTTTTGGAGGAAGTCTAACATAGTCTTTCCTGCCCGAGAAGAAAATAAGGGTAGCTAATGCCATCAATATTCCCGGTACACCGAATGCCCAGGCAGCACCGAATTTTTCATATATCACAGGTATTAATGCCAGGCTAACCATTGAGCCTGCGTTGATGCTAAAGTAGAACCAGCTATAAATGCTACTCATTAAGTGTTGGTTGCTGTGGTCGAATTGGTCGCCTACGTTAGCCGAAACACATGATTTGATTGCTCCTGCAGAAAAAGCAATAATTATTAAACCGGTTTGAAAGCCAATAAGTGAGGTATCAAACATTGATAATAGGAAATGCCCTATAGTATAAATTAACGAACCTATGAGAATTACCCTGTACTTACCAAAAAACCAATCGGCCAATATAGCTCCAAGCAATGGGGTGGCATAAACCAAAGTTGAAAACATGTGATTTATACTGCTTGATTTTGCATTAGCAATAGCAGTGGTATCATTACTAAAAAACTGATGTACCAAAAAGACTGCAAGTATGCTACGCATACCATAAAAGCTAAAGCGTTCTGCAAATTCATTACCAATAATAAAGGGAACACTTTTTGGTATTTTGCCCGTTTTTTTATCTACCTCTAATAATATGTCCTTCGCCATATGCTGTTCTAAAAATTTTCCTAAAATACTATATTTAAATTAAACCCAAATTTTATACTGAAGTTCTTACAGGGGTTGCTGTAATGTTTGGAATAAGGAGTGATAGTTACTGTTTAATTCTTTTTTTTACCGGAACTCCACCTTTGTCAATAATTGCCTGTACTTTGGGGTCAACATAATTTGCATCGCGATCTTCGGGTACGTTGCGCATATCAAGATTCTCAACAAAGTTCCACTTGCCGTTTTTTAATTGATAACCATCATAACTCAAATCAGGACCGAAAGTTTCGGGCTGGTCTTTCATCTTTTTATCAGGAGGCGATAAATGATCAAACACTATCAAATGTCTATCAGGTACATATCTTAATAGCATAGATGCCTGCCGGGTGTATTCAAAAATTACCCTTTTACGGTTTTTGCTGTTGCCCTCAAATACCGGCATACCTAAAACGGGCTTATCTTCCCGGTTAAAGGATAGTACTTCAATTACTTTCTTTGTTGATTTTACTGTATTGCCTTTCCAGCCCAGCAATACATAGTAGGCTTTATCGGCAATGGTAGAACGTATTATTTTGTAGTATTGTGCACCATACCATTTATGGGTGTCAGTTATAGAATCTTCTGGATTTTTTAGCATTGGAGAGTAGTCTTCCAATGGGTGCATCAGCAGCTTTTCGCCTGCGTTCATTTGTATGGTGCCATAAAAGCGATAGCTGCCATCTTCATTCATAACATGCCAGCTAAATATCCGGAAACGATTATCAGGTGCATTAAGCACACTGATACTTTTAACAGAATCAAATGAATAATTAAAGGAGTGCGGAACTTTTAAGGCGCTAACCAATGTTCTAATAAAAGTATAATTTGCACTCTTTCGCTCCACATCAATGGTGTCATTGATGAATTTTCGGCCTAATGATGCCAAGCTGTCCTTATAAATGTTCAGTTGCTTAATATTTTTACTCTCATCAGAATGCTGTGCAAAAGTGATGCTGCAAGTAAATAAAAAAGTAAGAGTTAAAAAGATACCTTTCATCAATTGTTATATACGGTAAAATAATATACTTATTATAAGTGGGTTATTGCCCCATATTTTCAATAACCATAGCACTTGCGCCGCCGCCGCCATTACAAATCCCTGCCGCACCTAATTTACCATTATTTTGCTGCAACACATTTATTAATGTTACTATAATGCGCGCACCTGATGCACCCAACGGATGCCCTATTGCAACTGCACCGCCATTAACGTTAACCTTAGCAGGATTTAAATTCATCAGCCTGTTATTTGCTACCGACACAACAGAAAAAGCCTCATTTATCTCAAAAAAGTCTATCTGATCTGATGATAAGCCGGCTTTATGCAGCGCCAGCGGGATAGCCTTTGATGGGGTAGTGGTAAAATGCTCAGGAGCTTGCTGTGCATCAGCAAAAGAAATAATTTTGGCCAGTGGTTTAATACCCATAGTATCTGCTTTATCCTTACTCATTAGTACTAAAGCGGCCGCACCATCATTTAAGGTTGATGCATTGGCTGCAGTAACTGTTCCCTCTTTTTTAAATACAGGTTTAAGGGTGGCAATCTTATCAAACTTTACGGTTTTAGGCTCCTCGTCATCTGCAAATAAAGTAACCTCGCCTTTTTTATCTTTTAGCTCAACCGGGGTTATCTCGGCCTTAAATTTGCCTTCACTTTGCGATTGCTGAGCCCTTGTGTATGATTCTATCGCGAATGCATCCTGCTCCTCGCGGGTCACATTACAATCAACCGCGCAAAGCTCGGCTGCGGAGCCCATATGATAATCATTATAAACATCCCAAAGGCCATCTTTTATCAGCCCGTCGGTTATTTGTCCGTTACCTAAACGGTAGCCATTGCGGGCTTTATCCAGGTAATATGGAACATTGCTCATGCTTTCCATGCCACCGGCAAGTATAATATCGTTATCGCCATTAGCAATACTTTGGGCTGCCAGCATTATCGCTTTCATGCCCGATGCACATACTTTATTAACCGTTGTTGCAGGCATATAAGGTAAGCCGGCAAATATGGCTGCCTGTGTAGCCGGTGCCTGGCCTAAATTGGCTGATAGCACATTACCCATATAAATTTCCTGTATATCTGCCGGTTGTAAGCCTGCTTTTTCAATTGCAGATTTTATTACAATAGCGCCTAATTGTGTGGCCGATAATGAAGCCAAACTGCCCCCAAAACTGCCGATAGGAGTGCGGGTAGCCGATACGATATATACTTCTTTCATGGAAATAACTGGATATATAACTGATGATGCAAATTTAGCTTTTTTTGTTTTAAGCTTAGCGCTGATTAAGTAAATTAATATGCATGCATATTAATTTGCCTTTCTTTTTCGGGCAGGTTTCTTTCGGTCGTTAAGGGCTTGCTGGAGTAAATATTCAATTTGCCCGTTAGTGCTTCTAAACTCATCGCCTGCCCATATCTCAATCTCTTTGAGTACCTCAGGATTTATCCTTAATATAAATGCTTTTTTTTCTGCCATGTTATATTAATGTGCTGCGGCATTTGCATGTGCCTGCCGTATTAAAATTAAGTTTACACCTGTTAAAGCCAATAGCGCAAACGGGGGAAGGTCATTTATTTTAAGGCCTTGATCATAAGTAATTATAAAAGGTCTTTTTATGAGCCATGGTTTTTGCGTTATTTGCAATATATCTCCATACATTTCATGGGTAAACGTTAAAGATCTGGAGAATAATTTTTTGTATAAATAAGTCCCTTTAAACCCGTTATCCATTTCAAGGTTAATATTCCTTTTCCATGTTTCAGGTATAAGAGTGCCTATGGTTTCATCTTCGCCTTTGTTTATAAGCAGGTTGCGTTTAAACCAACCTTTAGGTTTAATTGTCCAGTTACCATGTGCGGTTTCTATGATAGCATAACTCTTGAAGCTTTTTTTATAGCTCAGCTTACCGTACACAAATTGTCCGTCGGTTAATTCATAGTAGGGAAGGAACCATTTATGCCGTGTAATAAACAGCTCGTTGGTTTTAATCTGATCAAAGCTCCTAAAATCATTCATGCTATTAATGATATAATGTGCCTGTATTAACAATTGGCGATACGCTTCTGTCGCCGCAAAGCACTACCAGCAGGTTGCTTACCATAGCCGCTTTGCGTTCTTCGTCAAGTTCAATAATATTCTTTTCTTCCATTTTTGTTAATGCCATCTCTACCATGCCAACGGCGCCGTCTACAATTAGCCTGCGGGCAGCTATAATAGCTGATGCCTGCTGGCGCTGCAACATGGCATGAGCTATCTCTGGTGCGTATGCCAGGTGAGATATACGGGCTTCTAAAACCTCTATACCTGCACGGTCAAGGCGGTCATTCAGTTCTTTCTCCAATAAAATACTTACTTGCTCGGCACCACCACGCAGGGTTATGCTTGCACTTTCATCCTCAATATGGTCATAAGGAAAGGAGTTAGCCAGGTGCCTAACCGCAGCCTCGCTTTGTATATTAACATACTGCAGATAGTTTTCAACCGCAAAAGCAGCCTTTGCGGTATCTTTTATCTGCCATACAATTACAGCTGCAATTTCTATAGGGTTACCCACACTATCGTTCACTTTCAATTGCTGGCCGTTTAAATTAAATGCTCTTAATGATACTTTCCTTTTTACAGTGAAAGGATTCACCCAAAAAAAACCATCTTGTTTAACTGTGCCCGTGTATTTACCAAAAAGGGTAAGCACTTTTGATTCGTTAGGATCAACTATGGCAAGTCCGGGTAAAATAAATACAAAGTTTATTACGCAAATAATTGCCCCTGCAACCGGTTGCCCCACCCAAAAACAAAGCGCAGCACCGGCAATAAGTATAAGTACTAAAACAAAGGCTAAATAGCCCGATGGCGCTGTGATAACTTTTTCAGTATTCATGACTTAAATGATTTTAAATTGATATCATAAAGATATCTATTTTAATTTGATAAAAGCAAGAAAAAGTACAGATAACCGAAACTTATATTATTTTTACAAGGAATATAAATCATGGCAAAACTTTCAACGTCCAGACAAAAAGCATTACTGCGTAAATATGCGCTTAATGTG
>JAQBNY010000242.1 GCA_028288315.1 Mucilaginibacter sp. | reverse complement strand
TTTCTTGTACCCTTAACAGTTCCATTTGGATAAACAACATATGCCCCACTTTTTAAAGCATTGGGCGAAAAGCCACCGGCATTTAATACAAACGCGCTAAAGCTTTTCCCTTTCCTATATACTACAGCACTTGGATAAAGCACTTCGCCGTTCACTCTAACTGTTTGTTGCTGTTTCGGCACACGTAAAACATCACCATTTTCTAAAATAAGATCTTCATTGGTTCCTGGCTTTTGCAATATTTTTTTAAGGTCAATACCTACATAATTATTCCTTAACTGGGTAGTATCAGTAGTTGTTGTCGAATCCTGATAAGTACGTTGAAGTCTTTTTAAACGGTCAGTCCGTTCTTTATTTAATGCGACTGTATCAATTTTAGTCTTATCTACACCTAATACTGCTGCATTATCACGTTTAAGGCTGCCACCCTCAACATCTGCCGATTGTGTTAAGCCACCCGCGCGGGCAATTACATCAGAAATCTTCTCATTTTTCTTTTGAATGGTATAATAACCAGGATATATTACTTCGCCTTCAACTTTAATCGTTTTTTGTGTTTCATATCCAGGTAAGCTATAAACAGATACTATATCATAGGGCTGCAAGCTAAAACCTGTGTCTTCAGTTTTAAGGTCGGGAGTAACGTTTATGCTATAAACCTGTGCAACCTTTGTGTTAACAGCTCTTGGATCGCTATCAAATACTCTTCGTGATACTTCAATGCGTTTTGAACTTGCACCTTCTGTAAACCCCCCGGCTTTGATTATAAGATCTGCAACCTTCATGCTATCAGCATAATTAAAATCACCAGGCTTTCTTACTTCGCCTTTAATAGTAATTTTATACTGATCATGTAGATCAAATTTAGAAGATATGGTAACGCTATCTTCTCTTTGCAAACGTATATCTGCCGAAGCGTTACTTAACACATCATTTACGTTAAATGAAAGTTGCTGCTTGGAATTATCGGTATTAAGCCTAACTATACTACCTCTACCTGTAAATGCATCTTCTTTTAAACCGCCTGCATTTTTAATTAATTGTGACACAGTAAGTCCATTTTGTAATTCAAATTCACCAGGTCTAAAAACTGCACCTAAAATTGTTACGCGATTAGTATATCTGTCAAGTATCCTGTCAACAACATACTTATCACCGCGCAGTGGGATATAATTTTTATAATCGTTTTCAAAAACATCAGTAATACGGCGCTGTTGATCGCTTACTTGTATAACTTTTACACGTGCTGTGTACGCTTGGTCAGAGAAGCCTCCTGAAAATCTGATAACATCATCTAAATGTTCACCTGGCAAAACCTCGAATAATGCAGGCGTTTTTACTTCACCTCTTAAATCAACACGAATTTGATAAGATGGAACTCTTATCACATCCTGGTCTTGTAAAGAAATATTATCTTTTTGACTGCCTTTTACCAGGAAATCATAAATATCTAAAGTTCTTATAACTCTATTATTTCTTATTATTTCAATTTTCCTATATGACCCTACATCATTCGGTCCGCCAGCAGATGATAGGGCATTAAATGCTGTCGCTAATGATGGCAATGTATAAGTACCAGGCTTTACAACTTCGCCTACTATTATCACTTTTATGCTTCGGATATTACCCAAACTAACCTGCAAGCTTGTACCTCTACCAATTGCATAATTATTTGCAATTAATTTATTTTTTATTGATGCGGTGGCCTGTTCAATAGTTTTACCCGCAACATTCAATATACCAGCACCGGGTATATTAATATTACCTTCTGGCGAAACATCAAGCTTCCAGTCTACTACCGAATTGCCATAAACACTAATATTTAATTGATCTTCAGGTCCTACAATGTAATTTACAGGTGTGGCAATTTTTAGATTAGGCTCAAACTTTATATTATTGTTCTTAAACATTTCCGCACCAAAGATTTTGGGTTGAAACATATTCACAATCTTCTGTGTTCTCTGCGTATCGATCAGGGTGGTATCAGGATTATAGTTTAATTTTCGGTTCTGTAATAGTCTATCCTCTGATGATTGTGTTTTTGAGGATTTATCATTTGTTGTACCGTTAGCCTTTTTAATACCGTCAATACGTGCTTGCAGTATCCTTGATTGCTCAGGTGACAAGCCACGAGCTTGCAATGATTGTAATAACTGAGCGTCAGTTAAATTATTTGCTTGCGCCTGTTGCATTATCTGCTTTATCTGACTATCAGACAATTCATTAACATTTATTGTTGATAAATTTGAGGGTATAGTTTGTGCAAATACGGGTCTTGAAAGCAACATTGCAAAACAACATAAAATCAATAAAAGGAAATATTTAGACTTTAAACTAGCTTGGTAAAGTAATTTCATATTTGGTTTTCAGATCTATATTATCTTATAGAAATAGTCTTATTTAAATTCTGGCAAAGTTAAGATAATTTTGCAGTTTAATTGATTAAAGTATTTATAAACGACCATCTGTAAAGGCCTCATCTAACACTGCTTTTATATCATAAATAACAGATGATTGTGCCTTTTTAAGCCGGGTAAGATCAATTTTCAAAAACTCATCATGTGCAACAGCTAATATTATTGCATCGTATCTATCCGTTACATTTTCAAAATTATTGATGGTCTTTATTTGATACTCATCATACACTTCTGAAGGATTAGCCCACGGGTCGTAAATGTCACAAATGGTGTCAAAATCGTTTAGAACTTTTATAATATCAATTACACGTGTATTACGCACATCGGGACAGTTTTCCTTAAAAGTAAAACCTAGTACCAGCACATTGGCATTTTTAACTGCAATATCTTTTTTAATCATTAGCTTAATAACTTCCATGGCTACATAAGTACCCATTCCGTCGTTAAGCCTGCGGCCGGCTAATATAATCTCAGGATGATAGCCAACTTCTTGTGCCCGCTGTGCAAGATAATAAGGATCAACCCCCGTACAGTGCCCGCCTACCAAACCGGGTTTAAAATTCAAAAAATTCCATTTTGTCCGGGCTGCCTTTAATACGGCCTGCGTATCAATTCCCATTAGGTTAAATATTTTTGAAAGCTCATTTACAAAAGCTATGTTGATATCCCGCTGCGAGTTCTCAATAACTTTGCAGGCTTCGGCTACTTTAATTGTTGGTGCTTTATGTGTACCAGCCGTAATAATAGTTCCGTAAAGGTTATCAATAAAGTTAGCAGCCTCTGGTGTAGAACCTGAAGTTACTTTTAAAATATTAGTAAGTGTATGCACCTTATCACCCGGGTTAATACGTTCAGGTGAATACCCCGCATAAAAGCCTTCGTTTAGTTTAAGGCCTGATATTTTTTCAATTATCGGCACACAAACCTCTTCTGTTACACCCGGATATACGGTTGATTCCAATACAAAAACATCACCTTTTGAAATAACAGCACCTATTGTTTCACAAGCATTTTTAAGCATATACATGTCCGGGCGGTTGTGCTTATCAGTAGGTGTTGGAACTGATATAATATAAACATTACAGTTCTTTATATCGTTTACATCTGATGTAAAAAGCAATCCCTTATTGCTCCCTACAGTGCGCTTTACCTTTTCCAGTTCATCGCGGTTAATTTCCAGTGTATGGTCGTTACCTGCATTTAACTCGTTGACACGTGTCTGCTTTTTATCAAAACCGACTACCGTATATTTTTTTGAAAATTCAACAGCAAGGGGCAAGCCAACATAGCCTAAACCTATAACAGCTATATTTATATCATCGGGCGTTAATAAATTGAATATATTTAGTGGTTTTTGATCAGGCATTTTTAAGTTAGTATCCAACAAGCTACAAATATATACTTTATATATAATGTACAATAAACAAGTAATTATTGATGTATTAATTAAAACATTACTATAGTTCCCTTAAGAAGGTTAACTGTAACAATCTATTTATGTTCTACTTCGATATTTTGTTAGAATAAACTGTTTTTATAATCCCTCAATTTATTTTTTACCATTCAACCAGTTTCGTTTAAAATCAGAGGGGTTTTCTCCTACTATTTTATTGAACAGTTTATTAAAATACGACAGACTTTCAAAGCCGATGGCGTAGCAGGTTTCGGTAATATTTTTGCCCTGCATTAATAAATTCTTGGCGCGCTCAATACGGTATTGATTTACAAAATCGGTAAATGTCATGTTGGTTTGGCGTTTAAAATACCTGCAAAAAGCGGCAGTTGTTAAATGCACCTTTCCTGCAACCACATTTACATCAGGCTTTTGATGGTAATTAGCATCAATGTATTCATAAATGGCGCCCATCCTTATCTTATCTTTCAGGATAAACTCCTTGCTGGTTTCATCATTATTTAAAACTACCATTTCGTTGGATGCTGCCAGTAACTGAAATATATCTATCAATGCAATCAATTGCTCAAATGAATTCATGCCAGATAAGGCTTTTAACTTTTCAGCAACCAACGCTTTCGTTTCACCATCAAAAGCGATACCTAATCCGGCCATTTTAAATAGATGGTTAATAGCTGCAAACTCCGGCGATGTGCTAATAGCATCGCCCATGAAATTGGTACGGAGCTGTATCACTATCTGGTGATAGTCGCTGCGTAAGCGGTAGTCAAAATTCAGATGAGGAAGATTGCCTCCAATAAAAACAAGATCGCTTTGCGTATAGCTGGATATATGCGAACCAACATGACGGATACCTGCATCGGCTTCAACATAAACCAATTCTATTTCCGGATGATAATGCCACAAAAACGTATTACGTAGCCGTGGCGAGAATAGTTTAAAAGATTTGCCCGGTTCAAATTCCACCCGTTCTAACTGAATCTCATTCATTCTGTATTGCACCAATAACTCATATAAATATATTAAATAAATCAATACAGAGCAAATATTGGTCATTGTAAAGAATAAACCGGCTTAAATACCACCCTACCTTTGAACTATTAAAACCAAATAAGATTATGAAAATGGAACCTGAAGCAACAGCCACTATGACAATGGCTGTTAACATGAAAGCAAACGAGGCCCATAACGAAATACCGGGCAACCCATCAGTAGCAACCTCAAGCGTTATCCGGCTTAATGATCGTAGCAACGGGGAGCCACTTCGTGTGTTAAGCGAAGCCGACTGGGATTTTTGGGTAACTAATGGTTATGTGATAATCAAAAACGCTGTACCAAAAGAGCAGGTGAAAAAATTGGCCGATTACCTTTGGGAATATGAATGTAAAGACCAAAATGATATGAATACCTGGTACAAAAAACCAAACGCACAAATGCAAATGGCCGAATTGAATAATACAGGCATGGTAGAAATATACAATCATCAATACATGTGGGATAACAGGCAGTACCCTAAAGTGCATGCCGCATTTGCTGATATTTGGGGTACAGAAAAGCTTTGGGCAAACATTGACAGAGCAAATCTGAACTTTCCCTTAAGGCCAGGTTTTGAATATAAAGGTTTTATTCATTGGGATTATGACCCCGAAACCAAACCTCAAAATGTACAGGGTGTTTTAGCGCTGGCCGACCAAACGGATGAGACAATGGGCGGTTTCCAATGTATTCCAGAACTGTTTAGGACTTATGATACCTGGAAATTAACTCAGCCTGCCGATCGCGACCATTTTAAACCAGATACAACAGGCTTTGATATTGTAAAAGTAAAAATGGAGGCTGGCGACCTGCTGATCTTTAACAGCTTACAGCCACATGGCATACGGCCAAATAACAGCGACAATAAAGTGCGTATAGCACAATATGTAAGCATGATGCCTGCTCAGAATGATAATGAGGAATTAAGACAATGGCGTATAAACAGCTGGAAGAACCGTGAAGCTATGCAAGGTTACGCTTTCCCTGGTGACCCAATGGAACGTGAAAAGAAAAATCCGGTTGCTGAACTATCTCCTTTAGGTAGAAAACTTTTAGGGTTAGATAAATGGGATTGAAGCAGAAAGCGAAAAGACTAAAGCAGAAAGCTTTTAACAAAACAGGCCGCTCAAAATGGGCGGCCTGTTTTGTTGGGTTAATATCTGATTATACAGTTGGGTCTTCCGCCGAATCTACAATATCATATGCTGTGCGTTCTTTTTTAAGTAAGGCAGCACCTATTAAAGCTACTATTGCTCCAAATATTAATGAACCTATGGCTGTGGCCACGGCACCAAAAATAGCTCCGTATTTAGTGCCTATTTCTAAAGCCTTGTCAATTTGCTCTTGTGACATTCCTTTATCTGCCATTACGGTTTGTTGTTCTTCCATAGATTTTGTTAACACATCCGGGCTTAAAAACTTAAGGTAGATAAAAACAAATACAGCTAAAACTATACCCGAGAAAAGGGCATATCTAAAACCAACAGAAAAACCTTTTCCAAAAGTCATGAATCCACCGGATAGATCCTTATACTCTTTTTGTGCTAACAAGCAAAAAGCTATAAAAGGCAAATAACCTATATATTTTGCTGGCGAATTTTGATCTATATTAAGAAATTGGAAAGTATAAGTAATTATAATAGAGACCACTACATAAATCAAAGCCCACTTGGTAGCA
>JAQBNY010000236.1 GCA_028288315.1 Mucilaginibacter sp. | reverse complement strand
TAACCGGTGAATTAACAGCTTTAGCTGTTTCCATTACGGCATTTATAGAATTTGTGCCTATAACGTTTACCGCTGGCAATGCAAACTGATGTTTTTTTGCTGCTTCAAATAGCTCCTGCACTTGATCACCGTGCAGAACACCTTTATAATTTTTTAAATCCATGAGCGTTTGTTTGGGCTTCGAAGTTATAATTTAGATACGATATTTAAGATATGAGATGAGAGTTTTTTTGGAATTCTCTTATTTTATTGCTTTCTATCTACTTTGTAATCACTATTCTTATCTCAAATCTAATATCTAACGTCTCAAATCTAAAATATTTTGTTTCTTTGCATTACTTGAAAGACTTAGAAATAGATATGGCGTGGTTTAAGCGAGAAATTAAAGGGATAATTACGACTACGGAGGAAAAGAAGGAAGCCCCTGATGGCATCTGGAACAAATGTCCAAATTGTAAGAAACCGTTGCATTACTCAGAACAGGTAGAAAACCAATACGTTTGCCACTACTGCGGCTTCCATTTACGCATTGGCTCAAAAGAATACTTTTCGGTATTGTTTGATGATAACCAGTTTACCGAATTGTTCACCAATCTGCATTCCGGTGACCCATTAAATTTTACTGATAGTAAAAAATATACCGACCGTGTAGTGGAAACACAGAAGAAAACTGGTCTGCAGGACGCTATACGCGCTGCACATGGCAAAATGAACGGCCAGGAGTTGGTTATTGCCTGTATGGATTTTAACTTTATAGGTGGCTCAATGGGATCTGTAGTGGGCGAAAAGATTGCCCGTTCTATTGATTATAGCATGGCCAACAAGGTTCCTTTCCTTATGATATCAAAATCTGGCGGGGCACGTATGATGGAGGCGGCATTTTCATTAATGCAAATGGCCAAAACATCAGCCAAGCTTGCTTTATTGAGCCAGGCCAAAGTGCCTTATATATCTTTATTAACAGACCCTACTACCGGCGGTGTAACCGCATCATACGCTATGCTGGGCGATATTAATATTGCCGAACCAGGCGCCCTTATCGGCTTTGCCGGGCCAAGGGTTATTAAAGAAACCATCAAAAAAGATCTTCCTAAAGGATTCCAGACTGCTGAATTTGTACAGGAACATGGTTTCCTTGATTTTATAGTAGATAGGCGCGAAATGAAAGAAAAACTGGCCTCATTCTTAAAAATGCTCACCCCTGTCTCAGAAAAAGAAAAACCTGAACCACAGGCATAATAAATACAAATAAGAAAGGCCATCTGAATCAGATGGCCTTTCTTGTTCCTTTATATTTATCATTCTAAGCATAGTGAAGAATTTAATCGGTGAATAGATCCTTCGTTTCTCAGGATGACAAATAAATTCAAAAGCTTCCCTTCAGAAGGTTTAATTATATCCCTTCGGTACCGGGCTCGTGGCCTACCATTCTGCCTGTTGTGCGCCCCTGTGGACGGCTGGCAAAATCTGTTTTGGTAGCTGCCCCTACTGATGGGAACTCATGCGGATTAGGCGGAGTTACATCATTTTGCTCGCTATATGAAGTGTCGGCTCCTTCTCGTGGCTGATTAAGCTCTGTTTGGGTAGAATATCCTGTCCCTTCATTGTCAGACTCGCGTTCTTCTGGAGTTTCATCCGGACTATTTGCTGATCCTGAACTACCCGTAGTAGTTGTGCCCCCACCTTCAGTATCGTCTAAATTATCTTCATCATCTGTATCGTCATCTGCCAGCAAATCATCATCTGTATCTAACAATTCATCATCTGTTTCTTCATTAGAAGAATTCCTGTTTGTTGTATCTCCGTTATCTGGTATACCAAATGAATTTGCTCCGCCGCCCTGAGCTTGATTATTTGAATCATCCCAGGTATTTTCAATATTAGTTATCATAGGATTTGTTTTTTTAATTGATATATAAAACAACCCATGAATAAGCACTATTGTTTTTCTAAAAAAGAAATTTAATTAACCAACTATGCGTTTACCATGCACAATTCACGCAATTTGGCTACAGTGTAATCAACTTCGTCTTTGGTATTATACTTTGAGAAAGAGAACCTTACAGAAGGCCTGTCGGGGTTTGCACCTATAGCTGTTAGCACATGCGAACCAATATCTGTACCCGAGCTGCAAGCGCTGCCGCCTGATGCGGATATACCTGCAATGTCCAGGTTAAATAACAACATATCTGCCATTTCCATTTCAGGGAAGGATGCATTCAATACGGTATATAAGCTTTTAGCCGGGTCAGTTTCTCCGTTAAAGGTTACGCCCGATACTTCCTGCTCCAGCTTACTCTTCATGTATGATTTAAGGTCCTGAATATAGTTTTGGTGCTGATCCATTTCGGCATAGGCCATTTCTAAAGCTTTTGCCAATCCGGCAATCCCGTAAACATTCTCGGTGCCGCCGCGCATATTACGTTCTTGTGAGCCACCATATATCATTGGGTTTATTTTAACACGATGGTTAATGTGTAAAAACCCTACACCTTTTGGCCCATGCAGCTTGTGCGCCGCGCATACCATAAAATGCAATTTAAGCTTACTTAAGTCGTGCTTGTAATGGCCAACAGTTTGTACAGTATCACTATGGAAGATAGCGTTGTAGGCCTCACAGATATCGCCAACCTTCACCAGATCGGTAATAGTGCTTAACTCGTTATTGGCATGCATTAATGATACAAAGCTACGTTCATTATTCTTTAACAAAGTTTCAAGGTGATCATAATCAACATTGCCTTTACTATCAACATCAGCATAGCTTAATTTAATAACACCCGCCTTTTCCATTGCTTGTAAGGTATGTAAAACCGCATGGTGCTCCAGTTTAGTGGTAATGGCATGTGTTAGTTTATGATCTATAATTCCGCAACGGATAGCAGTATTATCAGCCTCGGTACCACCGCTGGTAAAAAATATTTCGGCAGGCGATGTATGCAGTAAACCAGCTATAGTTTTACGTGAACGTTCAATTAATGTACGTACTTCGCGGCCATGTGCATGTATAGATGAGGGGTTACCAAAATGGTTCACCATTACCTGGTACATTTCTTTTAAAACTTCAGGATCAAGGGCTGTAGTAGCGGCGTTATCAAAGTAAACACGCATAGTTGTAATTGTTGATTTAGCGAATGATGAATTAGTGATTTAAAGCGACCATCTTAACCAATCACTAATTCACTAACTCTTAATTCACAATTAATTAAGCTGTAATATTTCTTTTATATCTGTTATTATTTTGTTGGCCAGGTTATTTGCTACAGTTTCTGAGTTTCCTTCAGAGTATATACGGATAATAGGCTCGGTATTAGACTTGCGCAAATGTACCCATTCTTTATCAAACTCAATTTTTAAGCCATCAATAGTTGAATGTGGTTGCTTTTGATACTTTTCTTCAACTTTTAATAACAAGGCGTCAATATCCATTTCGGGAGTTAACGTAATTTTATTTTTAGAGATAAAATAGTTAGGGTATGAACTTTTAAGCACTGATACCGGTTTGCCATATTTAGCCAAATGGGTTAAAAATAATGCAATACCTACCAATGCATCGCGGCCGTAATGTAACTCAGGATAAATTACCCCGCCGTTACCTTCACCGCCTATAACGGCATTAACTTCCTTCATTTTGTTCACTACGTTTACCTCGCCTACTGCTGCTGCATGGTATTCGCCACCGGCATTTTCGGTAACATCGCGCAGGGCACGGGTTGATGAAAGATTAGATACGGTATTGCCTTTGGTGTTTTTTAACACATAATCGGCAACGGCCACCAACGTATATTCCTCGCCAAACATGCCGCCATCTTCGCATACAAAGCAAAGGCGATCAACATCAGGGTCAACAGCTATACCAATATCGGCCTTGTGCTTTAACACCTCTTGCGATAAAGCGATCAAATTCTCGGGCAATGGCTCGGGGTTATGCGGAAAATGACCGTCGGGCTCGCAATACAATTCATGAACAGTTTTAACACCCAAAGCCTTTAACAATGCAGGTACAAAAATGCCACCGGTTGAATTAACACAGTCAATAACAACCTTAAAATCGGCTTTGGCAATTGCTTTTACATCAACCAAAGGCAGGGCCAAAATCTTGTCGATGTGCTTTTGCAGATAGGTATCGTTATTAATAACCTTACCCAAATCATTTACATCGGCATATATAACATTGCTACTCTCGGCAATTTCTAAAACTTCTTTACCATCAATATCGCTAATAAACTCGCCTTTTTCATTTAGCAGCTTTAGTGCGTTCCATTGTTTAGGATTGTGGCTTGCAGTAAGGATAATGCCACCGGCAGCCTGCTCATCTGGTACGGCAACCTCAACGGTTGGGGTGGTAGATAAGCCCAAGTCAATTACATCAATTCCTAAACCTTGCAAAGTACCAATAACCAGGTTGTTAACCATAGTACCTGAAAGGCGCGCGTCACGGCCTAAAACAATTTTTTTTAAGCCTGATCTTTTTACTGCCCAGCTACCAAAAGCTGAGGTAAACTTAACTATATCCAAAGGAGTTAAGCCTTCGCCGGCTGCACCGCCAATTGTGCCCCTTATTCCCGAAATTGATTTTATAAGTGTCAAAATTCAAATAAATAATAAGTTACAAAAATAGAATTATTTAAGGGATACCAGTATAAAATTCCTATACATTAAGCCTCACTTTATTGGCTATATTTGTCGGCGTTTTACGTTTCTAATTCACATATATCGCATAAAAGCAATGCCAAACCAGCTATTAGAATTTGACAGGCACCTTTTTTATTTTATTAACCACTCCCTGTCAAACGCGTTTTTCGACTGGATAATGCCGTTAATGCGTAATCCCAAATTTTGGATCCCGCTTTACTTGTTTATTATTACTTTTTGCCTTTGGCGATATAAAAAGCAAGGCGTTATACTTATTGTAATGTTAGCATTAGCCGCAGGCTTTGCTGATTTTACCAGTGCCAGCATTATCAAAAAATATGTTGTAAGGGTTCGCCCCTGCCGGGATGTGGTAACATCGGCCACCGTTATTAGCAGGGTACCATGTGGCACGGGCTATAGCTTCCCCTCTACTCATGCTACCGACCATTTTGCCATAGCCATATTTTTAAGCTGTATATTTTTTAGGAAGTGGCCCTGGGTATTGCCGGCTTGTGTTTTATGGGCAGCAATTATTTGTTTTGCGCAGGTGTATGTAGGCGTGCATTTCCCGGTAGATGTTATCAGTGGGGCAATTTATGGTAGCTTAGTTGGGTGGTTATTTGCGGTTGGGTTTAAGATGTTGCAGCCGAAGTTTACAGCTTAGTTACACTCCGTTTGAGTGAGTCTTACCCCAACACTATTAAAAAAAGTTAAAAAAAAGTGTTTGTGAGGGCACAAACACCTGTATGTTTTTAAAAAGTGTTTGCGTGGACCCAAACACCTGTATATTTTATCTTGATTCCTGACTCTACTTTCTTGTTTCTATAAAACTTAACCCCTCATCTTATCCAGCAGATCACTTAACTGGCCGGCCTCTTCCTCGGTGAGGTATTGCTTAAACAGATTCCTTGTTTTGAATTCGACACTCATTTTTTCAAGGATACTTAACCCCTCGTCGCTAATACGGATATCAACCGCACGGCGATCACTGGTGTTGGTACAGCGAGAAACCAGCCCCTTTTGCACCAAACGATCAACAATACGCGATGCATCAGACATTTTATCAATCATACGTTCCTTTAAAAGATTTACAGTTGCAGGCTTTGGATACTGGCCGCGTAATATCCTCAGGATGTTAAATTGCTGCTGGGTAAGTTTGAATTTTTCAAATTCAGGGCGCATATAATTAGTGATCCAACCATAGGTATAGTTGAGGTTAACAACTACTTTGTGGTAGTTATCTTCAAAATTTGTGCTTTTTATATCTTCCTCTATTCCCATTATTAATGAAACGCATGCAAATATAATTTATTTATCTTTTGTTTTATCAGTCTGCTTCTCCCGGCCATAGTTCCAGGGACAGTGCAGACATTTGTTTTTACAACAGTACCCACGCTTAAGATGGTACTCTTTTGTAAACACAAAGTTACCGTCCTGGTTTATATAATAATCAATATTCTCTTGCAACATCAGCTCAGTAACTTCACAAAAATATTATTATTAAAATGATTTTTCAGGTGCGTTCCGTTTCCATGTAAAGTCCAAATCTGCTTAGGTTGGGTTTGTTCAATGGTTTTTATGATGTCATTCCAGTCGGCGTGGTCTGATATAAAAAGAGTGTCTTGTGCATTCACCTGCAGGTTTTTCCATCCGGAAGCAAACAATCTCTTCACTCCCGTAGCCCTAAAATAGCTATCAAATGTAAACGGCGGAACAATATATATCCATTCTTCTTGTGTTTTCATAAGCTTGCGCCCATATATCTGGTGGTTGCCCAACTCAAATCCCATTTTTTGGTAAATGGCATTTATAGGCATAATTCGGTGATGTACCAGAATCTTTTTCTGTGGGGCATAATCATTAATCATCCTTATCAACCGCTGACTCTTACCCAGGCTATAGGCGCCCAACAGAATATTTATTTTAATATCATTCAGCTTTTTGATCTCCTCTACAGGGTCGGGATGCATAACATCTGGGTCGGCAAAAGTACTTTCTGTTATCAGCACATCAGCTTTTGCGTATTGGTATGGTTCGCAGGTGGTATCGGGCTGTAGTTTATAATCGCCGGTGTATAGGTAGCGGGTACCCTGGTATTCCATTAATATTTGTGCAGAGCCCGGTATATGGCCCGCCGGAATAAAGGTTAGCTGTACATCGCCAATATTAAACGCCGTGTTATAATCTGCTGTGTAAATTACCTTCCCTGCACTTTTACCATAGCGCAATTGCATAAAGGCCAGGGTGGCAGCAGTGGTATAAATATGGTGGTTGCCGCTTACAGCATGGTCTGCATGAGCGTGGGTAATTACTGCTTTGTTTATGGGCTGTTTAGGGTCGAGGTAAAAGTCGCCGTATTTACAGTACAAACCGTTGGCATCAAAAACAACAAAATCGTCAATTATCATTTATTGGAAGCAAGAGACAGATACAGTTTGTGGAGCTTTAAAACCTGTGGCATCACCAGTTCTGTATCATCATTTATAATCAAATTATTAGCCATCGCACATTTTTTTTCTTCGGCAAACTGGCGGGCATTGCGGCTTTGCACTTCTTCTACAGATATACCATCGCGCTGGGTAACGCGCTTTATACGCAGATCAAGCGGAGCGGAAACCATTATTGTTCTGTCACACATTTTATAAGAATCACTTTCAAACAATAAAGCGGCCTCTTTCATTACATACGGTACTTTACTATCAAATTGCAAAACCCATTTATCAAACGAACGAAAAACGGCAGGATGCACTAAAGCGTTCAGCTTAATTAATTCATTATTATTGTTAAATACAATACCTGCGATATGCTTACGGTTTAAAGCACCATCGGCAAAGTAAGATTCATTGCCAAACGTTTGTTTAATACCGGCTATCAGCAAGTCATCGGTCACCATTACTTTTTTAGCCTCATCATCGGCATAAAAAACGGGAATGCCCAATACCTCAAAAATTTTACAAACAGTTGTTTTACCACTACCAATGTTGCCGGTGATGCCTACTTTAAACATTACTTTTTAACAATAAAATCTATATTTTCAGGCTCTATCTTCACAATTTTGCTGTACGATGGTATGCGGAGAAGCTGCACAGGCAAAGTGCTGTAACCGCTTAAACGCCACTTATCCAGATCTGCAACGGCTTCAAAATCGTCTTCATTAGCATCCGGATAGTCGGTTAATGATGTAGTGAAAGTAACCTTAACTTTTTGCGGGAATATTTTTACATCATAGTAGTTATGATTGTTAACAAGCTTAACTGGTACCTCAATTGTTTTTTCGGTAAATTCATCAATGGGAATGTTAACTATCACACGTTTTGGGACTATCTCCAGGTTGCCCTCTTTAACTGCCTGCAGATTTACGTGCGAGTTAAAGCTCTCATTAACATCATTCAGTTTAACAGAATCTGTTTTCCATGACTTTATCTTAGCCAAAACCTCTGCAGGACCGCTTATGGTTACATAAGCAGGTCTAATGTTCACATTATCTGATTGTGCAAACTGGCGCTGGTACTTAATAGTACTTACCAGTTGCACCGGCACTTTCTTAACTGTACGATTTGAGAAATCAAAAAACAAGGTATCCGGATTAAAGCCAATAATCTGATGATTCGGTTCTTTTTTCAGATTAATTTGCTTTAACTGGGCATTAAGCACAATAAAGTTTTTGGTATCCAGTGTACGCAGATCAATGCTAACCGGTTTTTGCTCATTCATTTTTGAGAAGAGCATCTGCCAACCTGTTCCCTGCACAATAGCCTCAATAGTATCAGACTGTAACGAATGAAACGCCCGCTTTAAGGGTGCATTTTTAAAATTGATAGCCTGCTTTACAGTATATGTGTAAGGGTTAGACAAAGTAGTAAACAACCATGCAAAAATAGCTACCACCAGGCAGGTTATAAACGCTGATAAGCGCCGGCGTTCAATTGCAGATAGTTTAATTATTGCCATTTTATTTATGTAAAAGGTAAAAGGTTATAAAAGAAAAAGCGAAAGGAAACCTTTCGCCTTTAGCCTTTTGCCTTTAAGCCTTACTTACTTACAATCGGAGTATTCAATGCCTTTGAAGCTTCTAATGATACTGCAGATTTATCAAAACGGATACGGCCACCGCCTTCAGTTTCAATAAGAAACGTAGTTTCGGCAATTTCATATATTTTGCCATGGATACCCGCGGTTGTAACTACTTTATCGCCTTTTTTAAGTTCGTCCACATATTTCTTCTGATCCTTTTGCTTTTTCATTTGCGGGCGGATCATGAAAAAATAAAACACCACTGCAATTAACCCGAACATAATTACTTGCTGGTAACCTAAGCCTCCACCGGCTTGTAATAAAATAGTTGCTGTCATCATTTTTCGTATATATAATTAAATAGTTACCTCACCAATTAAATGAACCATACTTTGCGCAGGGTTGGTATTGGCGGTAATGGTAATTTGTTTATCCTGCAGGCCCATTTTGCCGGTACTGTTAAAGGTTACTTTAATTTCTCCTTCTTCGCCCGGTTTAATAGGTGTGTTAGGCCACTCAGGTTTAGTACAGCCGCAAGTTGCAACCGCGTCTTTAATAATTAATGGCGATTTGCCGGTATTAGTAAATTTAAAGGCATAAGTTACTTTATCACCCGCCTTTATCTTACCAAAATCATGTGTTTCTTTTTCAAATTTAACCACAGGTGCATTGGTTGCACTGGTACTGCCGGCATCAGCAGTAGTGGCATTAGTTCCTGAATTTGAGTTGCAGGCAGTCATGAGCATACCGGCAACAATTATGCATAAAAACAGCTTTTTCATTTGTTTTATTCTATTAATCCTCTGCCTATTTTTCTTATTTTATTCTGGGCTTTAAGTTCAAATAAAATCTTGTCTAATATACCGTTAATAAATGAATTACTTTTAGGCGTACTAAACTCTTTGGATATCTCCAGATACTCGTTAATGGTAACTTTTACGGGTATCGATGTAAAATTAATAAATTCTACAATAGCCATCTTCATTAATAAAGTATCCATCATAGCTATACGATCAGGCTCCCAGTTTTGGGTTTTTTCTGCTATTAATGCCTGGTATTCAGCATCATGACGAATAGTTTGCTCAAACAGGTTAATAACAAACTCACGGTCTTCTGCCCAATTTCCGCTTATTTCAGCCAGATTATTTTTCTCCGGCTCATCATCAAAAGAGAAATTCTTAAACGTTTTAGCTATCAATGCCTGTAATACTTCACGATCTACCGGCCAAAAAATAAATTTATCTTCAAAAACCTGCTCCGCTAATGATGATTTAAGGATAACTTTCTTGAAAATGAATTTGATAATATCTTTATCAGACTGAATGCTATCATCAGTTTTTGCCAGGTACTCAGCATAATCAGGCGCGGCTTTTAATGTATCAAATAATGATTTTGCCAGTTCCGGATCAAAAGACCATTCTACCTTATACTTTTTTACAGCGGCTATAAACTCCTTATTTTTAACCAGGGATAAGATAAACTTATTGCTTAACAACTTAACATCAGCATTCAAGTCTTCTGCTGTGGGTAAGTGTTTATTGGCCCTTTCTTCCGCGTCTCGCGCAGTATATTCAACTACCTCGTTAATAAGCGAGAGCATCCATATGTACATTTCAAAAACCTGATCGATACTTTGGAGCAGGAATTTTTCATGTGTTTTTATTTCTTTTGTGTTTGACTGGTGAAAGGCGTATAGCGACTGTAACACTTTTACCCTAAGGTGTCTTCTGTTTAACATTTTATAAGAACGATTATAGTCCGTGAACCGGACCCGATATGATAATTATTAATAGGTTGATTTTACTTTTTTAATATCCGCTATCCGCTTCTCGGCAATTCTATTTGCCGCATCAATAGTAGAAATGTTCTCGGCTTTAGAAAGTTTTAAAACGTTCCGTGTTGCCTCATAAATATTTTCGGTAAGCTGCATTGTGCGCTTTTTGCTGTAGCCCATCAGTTCTGAATAGCAGTTTATGATGCCACCCGCGTTAATCACATAATCAGGAGCAAACAGTATGCCTTTATCCAGCAGCATTGACCCGTGTATATCTTCATCTTGCAACTGATTGTTAGCTGATCCGGCTATGATAGCGCATTGTAGTTTGTTAATAGTTTCTGTATTTATAGTTGCACCAAGTGCACAAGGCGCATATATATCAGCGTTAATATCAAATATAGTATTATTTGATATGGCTTCGGCACCATATTTTTTTGATACCTGACGTGTACGGTCATCATCAATATCGCTTACGTAAACCTTGGCATTTTCATCGCGCAGCAACTTCACCAATTGTTCGCCCACATGGCCTATCCCCTGTACAATAACCGAGCGGCCGGTTATACTATCATTACCATAAAGTTCTTTTACCGCCGCTTTCATACCCATAAAAACACCCATAGCCGCTACCGGGCCAGGGTCGCCACTGCCACCCATAGTTTCGGGCACACCGGTTACGTGCTGGGTTTCCATTCGTATGTATTCCATATCACGTGGGTTGGTACCTACATCTTCGGCAGTAATAAATTCTCCGTTCAAATTTTTTATGAACCTGCCAAATTTACGCAGTAACGCTTCGGTTTTATCCTTGCGCGAATCGCCAATAATAACAGCCTTACCCCCACCCAGGTTAAGCCCTGTAATGGCCGATTTATAGGTCATGCTTTTTGAAAGACGCAACACATCTTCTAAAGCTTCTCTTTCGGTTCTGTATGCCCACATGCGTGTACCACCCAAAGCCGGGCCCAATGTAGTATCATGAATTGCAATGATTGCTTTTAAGCCGGTATCAGGATCGCTGCAAAACACAACCTTTTTATGTCCGTATGTTTCAAGCTGACTAAAAATACTATCGGTTTGTTGTTGAGCAGGCATTGTAATAACGGCAAAGTGTTTTGATTTCTCGGCACTACAAAAGTAGCTGTTTTTTTTATTGTGGCAAGTATTCTGGTCCGAAAGTAGGGAAAGTGCGAAAGTGTGCCAATTTTGTCTTTCAGACTTTCTGACCTCCTACTTACCGACTTCTTTTGAATTCCAATCCACTTACCGTACTTTTGGATTTCTATCTTCTGGATTTCCGGGCTGTACCGGCTTCCGGACTAAAAACATGAAAGAACTCGCATACCTAAATAAGTTTTTCTATAAATACCGCTGGCGACTGGTTCCCGGTGTACTGTTTGTTATTATATCAAACATTTTTGGCGTGCTGCCGGCACAGGTTATTCGTGTGGCGTTTGATTTGGTTACCGAAAACATAGGCGTTTACCAGCTGTTTGCCGGTTTTAACAGGCAAAATATTATCTATGATATATTTGGCTCCAGTTTAATGCTGTTTGGTATGCTGGTGTTAATATTAGCCTTGCTGAGGGGGATGTTCTTATTCTTTATGCGGCAAACACTTATACTTATGTCGCGACATATTGAGTACGATCTAAAGAATGAGATATACAGCCATTACCAGCGCCTGTCCCTTGCTTTTTACCGCCGCCATAACACCGGCGACCTGATGAACCGCGTTACCGAGGATGTAAGCCGTGTACGCATGTATTTGGGGCCGGGTATTATGTATACTATTAATACAGTTATACTTTTTATACTGGTTATATATGCCATGCTAACGGTGAATGTACGTTTAGCAATATTTTCTGTGCTGCCACTACCTATTTTGGGGTTTATCATATTTTATGTGAATACAGTTATAGAGTTTAGGAGCGAGCAGATCCAGAAACGTCTTTCCACATTGTCGAGCTTTGTGCAGGAAAATTTTTCGGGCATCAGGGTAATTAAATCATACGTGCGTGAGGGTTTTGTACGCGGCAAATTTGCTGATGAAAGCGAAGACTATAAAATGCAAAGCATGGCTTTGGCAAAGGTGCAGGCCATGTTTTTTCCGGCAATGCTGCTCCTGATAGGTTTGAGTAACGTAATTACCATTTATATAGGCGGCGTGGAGGTAATGAAGGGTAACATTACCGCGGGTAATATTGCCGAGTTTATTGTGTATTTAAATATGCTTGCCTTCCCGGTGATTTCATTAGGATGGGTTACCTCACTAATACAACGCGCCGCGGCTTCGCAAAAGCGTATTAACGAATTTTTGCATGAAAAGCCCGAAATCATTTCGCCTGATGCACCGGCGCGGCATCTTGCAGGTAAAATAGAGTTTAAAAACGTATCATTTGTTTATCCTGATACCGGCATCAATGCTTTAAAGCAGGTATCATTTGTAGCAAATCCTGGCGAAATGGTGGCAATTATTGGCCGTACAGGCTCAGGAAAATCAACCATAGGCAATTTAATTATGCGCATGTACGATGCTACAGGCGGGCAGGTGTTAATAGATGATAAACCTATCACCAACCTTAACCTTGATAGTTACCGCGCGCAGATTGGTTTTGTACCACAGGAGGTTTTCCTGTTCTCAGACATTATATCGCACAACATAGCCTTTAGTGCCGATGTGCTTGATATGCCACGTGTTGAGCAAGCGGCTAAAGATGCAGCGGTTTATAATAATATTATAGAACTGGAAAACGGCTTCGAAACCCTTATTGGCGAACGTGGCGTAACCTTATCAGGCGGACAAAAACAGCGGGTAAGTATTGCAAGGGCTATAGCTAAACAGCCGCAGGTGCTCATTTTTGATGATTGCCTATCGGCAGTTGATACCCGTACTGAGGAAGAAATATTGAGCAACCTGGGCCGAATAATGCAAGGTAAAACCAGTATTATTATATCGCACCGTATATCAACCATAAAAAATGCCGATAAGATATTGGTATTAGATAACGGCGAAATAATTGAGCAGGGCACCCACACCCAACTAATGGACCAGAAAAGCGCCTACTTTGAGCTATACGAAAAACAATTACTTGAAGAAGAAGAAAAAGCCTAAAAACGCAACCCTTATGCTTTAATTGCGTAAAAAGATTCATATAAATGGTTTAATAATTATCGCATTTTGTAGTTGCGATTTAAAAAAATATTTATATTTAGCAACCAAAACTATTACGATAAACATTTTATGGGAGATTTTGAAAACAGAGAGCGCGAAGAAGTGTACTCAAAGAAGGTTAGAGCCGGGAAGAGA
>JAQBNY010000217.1 GCA_028288315.1 Mucilaginibacter sp. | reverse complement strand
GCGCCTTTTAAACCCGCAGAAGAAGAGATATTAACAATATCGCCATTTTTACGGGCCTTCATTTCTGGCAGGATAGCCCTTGTCATATAATATGATCCTAACAGGTTGGTTTGGATGATCTGCTCCCATTCATTTACTTCCAGGTCCATGAAGCTGCCAAATTTACCTGTCCCGGCATTGTTAATCAGTATATCAATATCGCCGGCATCCTTCTTTAATAAAGCAACGGCAGCTATAACTGAATCGTTATTGCCAATGTCTGCTGTTGTGTAATTGATTTTAATATCCTTATTGATTTTTTTTGCTTCTGCCGCAACCTCCTTCAAATCTGATTCGGTACGAGCCAGTAAGGCCAGGCTTACTCCTTCTGCTGCAAGTGCAAGTGCTATCGCTTTACCTAAACCTTTTCCGGCTCCTGTAATTAAAGCTGTTTTTCCTTGTAAGTTTTCCATTTCGTATAAGTTGATTACTGCAAAAATAACAGGATTGTGCCCCGTTGTTTGCTTCATAAATTGTTATGACAATAAAACCATACTATCCTCTTAACTATAAAGTACGCGACCATTTACATAGATTTTATAAATTCATAGATATTTTATGAGATAAACCGAGTAACTTACCACGGTAATAGCCAAACTTGAAGTAATTTAAAACACTATCAGGTATACCAATTTAAAGAAGTAAACCTTATTAAAGCTGTAGCTATTAAATAATATAAGATGCAGGAAAACGAATTAAGAAGCAGCGGTTGGTTTGGCCGTAAAGGTAAAGACGGATTTATTTATCGTGCCTGGATGAAAAACCAGGGCATACCCGAACATGAATTTAAAGGAAAACCAATTATAGGTATTTGTAACACCTGGAGTGAATTAACTCCGTGTAATGCGCACTTTAAAGAATTGGCTCAATCTGTTAAAAATGGAATATTTGAAGCCGGCGGCTTCCCTGTAGAGTTTCCTGTGATGTCACTTGGCGAAACTTTGATGAAGCCCACGGCTATGCTTTACCGTAACCTGGTGAGTATGGATGTGGAGGAATCAATAAGAGCTAATCCGCTTGATGGTGTAGTGCTGCTTTGCGGATGTGATAAAACAACTCCCGCATTAATCATGGGTGCATGCAGCGTAAATATCCCAACCATAGTTATTTCAGGCGGATCAATGCTTACCGGCAAATTCAGGGGGAAAGATATTGGCACTTCTGATATATGGCGCTTTTTTGCCGACTACCAAACCGGGCAAATGAATGACGAAGATATGTACACTGCCGAAGCCTGCCTGGCCCGTAGCCAGGGTCATTGCGCTGTAATGGGTACAGCATCATCAATGGCGTGTATGGTTGAATCGCTTGGCCTCTCTTTACCTCAAAATGCCGCTATTCCGGCGGCTGATTCACGTAGAAAGGCATTGGCTCATCTTTCCGGTAACCGGATTGTGGAAATGGTGAAGGAAGATCTTAAGCTATCTGATGTGCTTACAAGGCAGGCATTCGATAATGCTATTATGGTAAATGCCGCAATAGGCGGGTCAACCAATTTTATCATACACTTATTGGCTATTGCTGCACGTATAGGAGTTGATTTGACTATGGATGATTTTAATACAACATCTAAACAAATTCCTTTACTTGCCAACCTGCAGCCATCCGGAAAATATTTTATGGAAGATTTCTTTTATGCAGGCGGACTACCTGCTTTAATGAAAGAGCTTGATAGTAAGCTGCATAGCGAAGCTATTACTGTAAGCGGCCACCCGATGTTACGGAATTACGAGAACAGTGAATGTTACAACCGCGATTTAATAGCTACGCTTGATAAGCCATTTAACCCGGTAGCTGGAATAGCCGTACTTAAAGGGAATTTATGTGAGAATGGAGCCGTTTTAAAGCCATCCGCAGCAAGCAATCATTTATTGCAGCATACAGGCAAAGCTGTAGTTTTTGAAAATATAGAAGATTTTAATAAACGAATAAATGACCCTGAACTTGATGTAGATAAAGACTCTGTACTGGTTTTAAAAAATGTTGGTCCGCGTGGCTATCCGGGTATGCCTGAAGTGGGTAACATGCTCATCCCTAAAAAACTAATGGATACAGGCGTAACAGACATGGTGCGTATTTCTGACGGGCGCATGAGTGGTACCGGTTTTGGCACCGTTGTATTACACGTATCACCAGAGGCTGCTGTGGGTGGTACGCTTGCCATAGTGCAAAACGGTGATATTATTATACTTGATTATAAAGCCGGGCAGTTAAATGTTCAATTGAGCAATGAAGAAATTGCAGCACGGAAGAAAAATTTAATAAATACTACCAATATAGCAGCGCGTGGATATGTGCATATGTATCAAACACATGTTGATCAGGCACATTTGGGAGCAGACCTTGACTTTTTGAAAGGAAGCTCGGGCAGTAAAGTAGTTAGAGATTCACATTAAATAGTATAGGATGAGTTTTAAAAATAAGGTAGTAATAGTAACAGGAGCAGGTCAGGGTATTGGTTTTGAAATATGTAAAATACTTTCAGAAAAAGGAGCCACGGTTATTTTAAATGATATGGATGCCGATTTGGCTAACAAAGCCGAAGCGTTGATAAATGAAAGCAGCGGTGGCAATTGTTTGGCAATGGCTGGTGATTCAAGCGATTTAGTGTTCATTAATAAAATGGTTGATACGGCCGTTAATTTATACGGCCATTTAGATATTGTAATTGCCAATGCAGGTATTACCTTATTCGGCGATTTTTTTACCTATTCAAAGGAATCATTTTCTAAAGTAATGGACGTTAATTTGGGTGGTTCATTCTTTTTGGCACAAGCTGCTGCTAAACAAATGAAGGAGCAGGGTAATGGTGGTTCAATTCTCTTTACATCATCAGTAGTGGGCCACCAGGCATTAAAAAATTTGGCTGCATATGCCATGACCAAAGCCGCTTTAGAAATGCTGGCAAAGAACCTGGTTATAGAACTATCGCAATTTAAAATTACCGTTAACACCGTTGCACCCGGGGCAACGTTAACAGAACGTACCATGGAAGAAGCCGATTATGAGCGTATCTGGTCGGATATTACCCCTATGGGGCGCCCGGCTTATGTATCAGACATAGCCAATACTGCTTTATTCCTGGTATCAGATGAAGCAAAACACATAACCGGCCAAAGCCTTATTGTTGATGGCGGATGGACTGCTGTAAGCACTTTACCCCACGGCCTTAAGTAAAGTGGAATATTAAACCTTTTTTATTGAAGGCGGATATTATTAGCTTTTAGCAGCAGTAATTTCAAACTCTTCGTTAAATGAAAAATTTTTTCCATCGTGTTCCCAATCTAAAATTAATTTCCATTTGCCTTCATGGCAATTTGTAACAGGAATCTCTAATGTATGATCATCTGCGCTAGTAACTTTGAAGCGTTGATAAATACCTTTCAGGCATGTTAATGGCACT
>JAQBNY010000165.1 GCA_028288315.1 Mucilaginibacter sp. | reverse complement strand
TGAAATAGCATTTGCCATTACAATGCATCCAGGGCTTATTGCGGTTTTCGCAAAGCTTAGTGGCAATGTAATTTTTATTCAACTCAAAACCTGCGTAAACAAATAAGCGCGAAAAGTTTGCCGAAATCAGCGAAACAATTAATAAATATGCGATTATACGTTGCATGGGGCGCAAAGGTAAGATATGTAATATTAGATAACAACATATTCATACCCTGTTTGCCGGGCTGCGCAAACAAAAAAACCTGCCGGGTAAGGCAGGTTTTTATACTATAAAACAAAAGCTTATTTAGCTTTCTTTAATAATTTTGAGTGCAGGTGGTCTTCACCTACTTGTATGTTCATTGCAATTGAATCGGGGTAGCATTTGCCACTGTGCGGAATTTCCATACCCTGTACATTTACAGTAAAGCTAATTGCATCACCAGCAATTTTACCATTTTCAATAGCTACTTCGCCTTGTGGTGAATTAGCGGTTCCGGTTAGTTTTTCACCATCAGCTTTAAAAGTATAGCTCAATGGAATAGTGTTGCCGTCGGTCATTTTAAGTTCGCCGGTCCATGTCCCTGCAATGTCGGCAAATGTCGCTGCCAAACATATCATAAAGCAACAAGATAATAACGCTGTAGTAAAAATTTTTCTTTTCATAAATTGGTTTTGTTTATCCTTTAAATGTATGGTTTTTATTAAAATAAATAATAAACAATATATTAACTTTTAATACGGTTAATTGGCTTTTAACCTACAGCAGCCTGATAGTTATTCAAATTTATCAGCTACTACCTGGATCTTTTTGCCCGGCATTTCTTCCTCTTCAAATGTTAAGGTAACCTTTCCATTCTTGCCTTCTATTGTTACAGTAATGTGTTTTTCGTCGCTTCCATCTCCTGTAACCGTACCTTTAACCACCATTTTACCTTCCTTATATGGAACTTTCCAGTCGCAGGTTTTTGACGTTATTGCCCCGGTCATTTTATGATCTTCATCACCTGGGACAATAGTTATATCCGTTTTAGTAATGGTAACTATAACATTTTCGGGCTTGCTTCTTTCAACCTCACCCTTTTCATTCAGTTGATTTGTTGTCGAAGACGTTAAAGTTGCTGTTTTGTCACATTGTGCATAGCTTACAGTACTTGCGGCTACCATGAGAAGCAAGGCAAGTATCATCTTTTTTAGGTTGTTTGTTGTTTTCATTTTATGATATGGTTTAAATCTTACCTAAAGATATGTGTTTAATATAGTATTATGCAATACAAAGTACTATACATATTTTATTAAAATTATAACTAATTGATAATCAGTTCAATAATTTAAATAAAATTAATTTAATGCGGATTAAAGTGAATTTTGGTGAATTAAAACATAAATTCAATACGCAAAGGGAGGCATTGCTGCTGAAGATATAACGGGTTAAGAAAAGAATTTAAGCGTTTTGAGTAAGTGATTACGATAATTGTAATAATGGATAGGGGGAGGACGAAAATTCAAAGTTCTCTGCCGCTATAGCAGAGAACTTTGAAAGTTTTATGCCATAACTGTTAAAGTATCGCCATTAACAGTTACAGTATATTGTTTGAGAGATACTGCTGCGGGGCCTAATAGTACTGCGCCTGATGTGCTAAACTGGCTGCCATGATTTGGACAAATAAACTTACCCTGGTTTGCATTATAATTAATGCTTGTGCCTTGATGCGTACAAGCCACCTGCACTGCTGTAAACGAACTGGCTACATTGTCTGCAGCTAAACGCACTAATATTACGCCGCTTGCAACTTTAAAGGTGCCTATAGTTTGCAAATCGGTTGCTAAGTTTATGCTGAAAACGGTTCCGGAACCCGGGGCTGGTGGATTATTTGTTGTAGTGCCCGGTGATGGGTCGTTGCTTTTTGAACCGCAACCCACTAAGCTGCACCCGGTGCAAATAGCTGCCATGCTAATACCCAATTTTGCTAAAAATTCCTGCCTCTCCATAGTAATGTTTTTGTGTTTAGATTGTAGTTTATATATAAATGTGCCTTATTTATATACAACACGGTTAGTATTACCTAAAGGTTGCCCCTTGTAACAGTATTACATGGAAAAAATGCAAACGGAGTTAAACTTGTATAGCTACGCTTAGCTATTGCAACATCAGGAAAGCGGTGGGTTTAATTTTGCTCAAGACTATAGAGCAATTAAAGAATTTTAAAGCAGATTGATCAATTCCCCGGCGTTTCGTAAAAGTAAATAGGTGAGTACACTCCTTCGCTGGTGGTGTAGTATCCTTTACCATCGGGGGTAAAACCTATTGCTTCACCTTGCTTCTCTTGTTTATAGAATGGTTCAAGAGGCGGTTTTTGCATGGTTTGCCAAATGTGTTCGCCGGGTTTACGTTTCCAGTAATATACCTTTTCGTAACTCTTCAATAAGATCTGTTCACCGTTTTTTGAAATATCACCGGCAGTTATCCACTTAAAAGGTTTTATCCCTTTAAAAAATAACCTGCACCTATAGGTTAAAGTAACGGTATCCTTTGCTTTAAAATTGAGCGGGGTGGTATACACCTCAACAGAATCAGAACGTTTGGTTACAATATATAGCAGTTTTTCAATAGGGTCTATCATCATAGTTTCCGCATCCCTGGCGCCATAGGGGTATTTTACATATAAAGGCGTTTGTACTACATGCGCTATGCTGTCCTTATCCCATGTTTTGCGTTCCTCTACCCGGTTAATAGTTATATGGCTCCTATCTGCCGTATTATCACCTATATCGCCGAGATAAACATAGCTTTTACCTTTAACCGGGCCGGGGCCCACAGCAATATCTTCACAATCATACACGCCATTTGTGATGCCATTTGCTTCATAATAAACAGTAGTACGTAATTTACCATCAGCAGTAATGGCAAAAAAGCGGTTGGTATCGCCACTATCATTATGTACATAATAAATAGCAGGGTTTATGCCAGATGCTGCAATACCTGATATTTCGTCCATCTCTTTATTTTGCAACTGGCCCTGCGGCAGTTGCTTGTTATCTATTAGCCTGTGTTTGGCAAACGCACCAATAAATATTAGTACAACAATAGGTATGAAGATATTTAATTTTTTACGGTTGCTCATGTTTCTATAAGCAATTAATAACATATAAAAGGTTTATATATTATTAATTTTGTAGTAATAATTGCTGTTTATTGGCAAAAGTAACATTAATAGGCAGCTTTAAGCATTTGCCGTTAAGCACAACAGCCCCAAAGCTTACATTGTAAACCTTAGGGCTGTTGCAAATAATATAATTGCCGGTTATGCTTCGGCCGTAACTTTGCTTTGTGAATCAATACTCATTTCCATATCCGGTTTAGATACATCGGTAATGGCAACTTTGCCTCTTTCGCGGCGTAGTATCCTGTTAAATAATGATATCTCACGATCAAACAAAAACTGCAAGAACAATTTGGTCCACGAGGTATGGTAATATAATGTATCGTAATACTCAGGAGCTGTTTTCTTTATCAGCGGGAGCTTGTTCCATGGGATAGAAGGAAAATCATGGTGCTCATTGTGGAAGCCTACGTTAAAGGCCACCGCGTTTAACATACCATAATAGCTATAGGTTTCCTGCTCAACGCTGTGTGTTAAATAATGCTCCTGTATCCAGCGGGCACCAAGAGGGTGCAAGCCAACTGAGAATGAAAAGCTAAGTAATAAAAAGCCAATAGCGCCCCAGCCCATAAAATACCATATAGCCGTAGTAAATACTACCTGAATTATAAAGTTAGTTAAGATCCAGCCATCAAATGGGTGTATCTCTCTTAAGCGCGATAAACGGAACAATTGAAAAATAGGGAAGAATAACAACCACAATGCTTTTCCAAAAAATGAATTGCTGATCAGTTTTGCTTCCCAACGGTTAGGAAGATCGGCATCAAGCTCATGCACACCCTGAAAAGAGTGGTGTTTGATGTGATATTTCTCAAATGAAATAGCGCTTGGCAATATCTGCGGCAAATTGGCAAACATTGATGCAAAGCGGTTTGCATTACGATTTTTAAATAATAGCTGGTGTGTACACTCATGTATCATTACAAATAACGCATGATCTGCAAACGCGCCTAATAAATAAGCGGCGCCAACTATTATCCACCAGGACTGATCTCTTAACAACCAGGCCATACCCACCTGGAAAACTACCAGACCAATAATGGCAAAAATGGTATTAGGGTTTTTACCTATTAGGTTTCGTAATTGAGGGAATTGCTTTAATATCTTTTTAGTACGTACACGATGTGGTTCTGACTCCGAAGAGTACACAAAATCAGTTTTCTTAATCATATGTTATTTAAACGGTCAATATAAGGATAAGGTCTAAGGTAACTAATTTGTTTAGATTTTTTATTGATATTTATAAAATTTGAAAGGTCTTCTTTCGTTTTGATTAACTATTATCCCTGTGGATTAATTTAAAATGGGGGGTAAATTACAGATTTTGTTAATAATCAAGCTCATCTAAAAATATATTTATGTGGTGGATATATGCTCTACTTTCTGCAGTGTTTGCTGCACTTACTGCAATTTTTGCTAAGGTTGGTATTAAAGGGGTTGATACGGACCTGGCAACCGGTATACGTACTGTTATAATATTATTATTAGCCTGGGCAATTGTTTTCTATAGAGGCAGTAACCATACCATTGGCAGTTTAACTAAATTAAACTGGACCTTCCTTGTCTTGTCAGGCTGTGCAACAGGGTTATCATGGATATTTTATTTTAAAGCGTTGCAATTGGGCAAAGTTTCGCAGGTGGCGCCGGTAGATAAGTTAAGTGTTGCTATAGCTATTGTTTTGTCTGTTGTTTTTTTGGGCGAGCCGCTTACATTTAAATCTGCAGCAGGGGCCATATTAATAATTGCGGGCACACTTGTGCTCATTTTTTAATAAACATGTTTATTTAATACAAAGATTGTAACAATTCCGTGTTGTAGTCGAAAATTCAGTTTTAATCCAAACTTTCTTAAGAGTTTTGTCGTTCGGATTAAAATTGTAATTATAATATGCGATCGGTTTTCACCCTCTCCTTTCTGTTTTTAATATCAGCTTTTATTAATGTTAACGCCCAAACCAATAATGGAAAAGGCAAAATAAATGGAAAAGTAACTGATGCGGCAACAAAATTGCCCGTTGATTATGCTACGGTATCCTTATTTAAACAAGGTAGTGCCAGCCCTTTTAATGGTATTAGTACTGATGCTAAGGGTAGTTTTAATATTGTGAACGTGCCTGCCGGCGATTACAAACTAACAGTTGATTTTATAGGCTACACCCGTAGCGTTATAGAGCATGTTATTGTTAATGCAGATGGTAGCACTACACTAGGCAATGTTTTGTTAAAGCCGGTTCAAAATCAGCTTAGCACAGTTAATGTTGTAGCTAAAGCGCCTGTTATTGAAAACAAAATTGATAAGATGGTTTACAATGCCGCTAATGACCTTACGGCACAGGGTGGCGTAGCTCTTGACGTATTAAAGAAGGTACCGCAAGTTACTGTTGATATTGATGGTAATGTAGAGCTGCAGGGAAATCCAAACATCCGTTTTCTGATAAATGGTAAACCATCCAGCATATTTGGAGCCAGCCTTGCCGATGCGCTGCAATCTATCCCGGCCAGCCAAATAAAAAGTATTGAAGTGGTAACCAGTCCGGGTGCTAAGTATGATGCGGCAGGTACAGGTGGTATCATTAATATTATATTAAAAGATAGCAAAGTATCGGGCATAAACGGTAGTGTAAATGGGGCAATAGGTACCCGTTTAGAGAATGGCTCACTTAACTTAAACGCCCGTAAAGGAAACTTTGGAGTGAACGCCTATTTTAGCGGCAATGCACAACGACCAACAATCGGTAAAAACATTAACGACAAATCATCATATGGTAGCTTAGGCGATACAACACGCCTGTTGCAAAACGGCAACACTACAACTCAGCGTAGCAGTTATCAAACTGGCATAAGCTTTAACTGGAGCATTACACCTAAAGACGATATAACCGCTTCATTGGGCTTTAATCATTTTGGAAACCATACCTATGGGTTAACCAGTGAACAGGAAACGCATACCGCAGCTGATGGCAGTTTAATTTCCCAGTTGTTGAGCCAGCGTAATTCAGACAGCCGCTTTAGTTCAAACTCAACCGACTGGAGCGTTAACTACAAAAAAACCTTTAAGAAAGAAGGTCAGGAACTTGATGTACTTTACAGTAACAGTTATAGCCAAAACACTGTAAACTATTCCCAGGTGCAGGATTACCTAAACATCGATTCTCCAGCAACAGGTTCAAGGGGCAATAATCCGGGTAACGATAGGCAAATTAATATCTCTGTTGATTACACCCAACCCGTTACTAAGAATTTTACCTTGGAGGGAGGCGCCAAAGCTGTTATTGAAAATTTAAATAACACTGTTAGTACCGATACATTACGAGCCGACGGAACTTATGGCAACAGCGCCGAACAATCCTACGGGTTTAACTATAAACGTAATATTTACGCTGTTTATTTATCAACCTCGGCATCATTGTTTCATAACTGGTTAGATATAAAGGCAGGCCTTAGGGATGAGTATACGACTACCACGGCAAATTTCCCGGGGGTTAATATACCTGGTTATAATACCCTGGCGCCATCAGCCACAATATCACACAAGCTTACGGCAACACAAACTATTAAGCTAAGCTATAATTACCGTATTGAACGACCAGATTATGGTGAGATAAACCCATTCTATAACATAAGCGATCCGCACAACATTAGCACTGGTAACCCTAATTTAAAACCCGAGATTAGTCGCGGGGTAGAGCTTGGCTACAACCGCTCATTTGATGGCGGCGCAAATATTTATGTAGGTACATTTTACCGACATAATACCGACGATATACAATCATTCAGTAATAATTATGATGTGTTAAATATTAACGGCAGAGATTACTCAAATGTATTGCTTACCCAGCGCAGCAACATAGGTACACAAACCAATGTAGGTGGTAATATTTTTGCATCGGTACCGGTAAGCAGCAAGTTAAATTTACGCAGCAATGTACTTTTGGTTAACCGCACAAACGCAAGTCCGGGTCTTGCCACTGTTACCGGGTTTGCTTACCGTTTAAATTTAAATGCTACCTACCAGTTTGGCCATGATCTTACTGCCGAGGCATTTGGTAATTACAACTCCTCACAAAAAAACATACAAGGTACACGCCCGTATTTCATGTTCTATAACTTCGCGGTACGCAAGCAGTTCTTAAACAAAAAAGCAAGTGTTGGCCTGTTAGCATCCAACCCGTTCAACAAGTATGTGAACATGCGCTCAAACACTTTTGGTCCGGGCTTTGATCAAATAAACTTTCGCCAGGTGCCAGTACAAAGCTTTGGTATAACCCTAAGCTATAAGTTTGGTAAACTGGAATTTGCTAAGGAAAAAGAAAAAGGCGATAAAGAAGATAACAATATACCTGCACCGCCAGAAGGTGGCCGATAAACCTGTTTTATAGCAAGCATTAAAACAAATAGCGGCCGTTTACTATTGTAATGGATATTAAAGCATTATTACAATGAATACTGCTGATAAACATTACAAATTCATAAATAGTAAAACGGGTTATGTGATTTTCTATTACTCGTTAAGCTCCGGTTTAAGTGCCGACGAGGTTAAAGCCGAACTTGAAAAAATCAAGACGCATGTTGCCATAAAAAATGGCATTTATCAGGATACCATTTATTGGGAAGAAATTAAGGGCGATGATAACTCCTATTCATCCGGTAGTTTGTAAAATTTATTACTTGGATATTGTACTGTATATCAGTACATTTATTAGCCAATTATAAACAGGGTTAACCAGCCTGTATTTACATTCACTTATTTTCTTGCCATTATGAAAAAGCCCTTTTTGATAGTGTTAATAGCCGCCTGCATGCAATTGCCATTGTATGCCCAGGTTAACAGTAATACACAAGTTGCTCCCAAAAGTAATGCTGATATAAAAGATGTTGTGGCAAGGCTGCAAACATTATCAACAGACAAGGTTATTGAAAAAGCTTACCTGCATTTTGATAAATCATATTACAATCCCGGCGATACCATATATTTTAAAGCTTACGTAACAGCGGGCGAACGTCATGAACTTTCAAAGATCAGCGGCGTGCTGCATGTAGATCTGATCAGCAAAAGCGATTCGGTAATAATGCAGTCGCTTATACTACAGCTTACAAACGGACAAGCCTTGGGCGATTTTGCTTTGCCTGCATACGTACCTAAAGGTAATTACCGGGTAAGGGCATACACCCAATGGATGCAAAATTCAGGTAGCAAATATTTCTTTGATAAAAACATCCCGGTAACCGGCACGAGTATTTTAAAGGTGACGGATGCTGTAAAAACAACTGACAAGAAAATAGATGTGCAATTTTTTCCTGAAGGGGGAAGTTTTGTAAACGCGGTACCTTGTAAAATGGCCTTTAAAGCTTTAGGCAGCGATGGCCTGGGGGTAAATATAAAAGGGATTATAGTTGATAACCTCAATAAAGAGGTTGCCAAATTTGCCTCAGCACATTTAGGGATGGGCCTGTTTTTTGTTACTGCGGAGGATGGCAAATCTTACAAAGCAAAAATTACTTATCCTAATGGTAGCGTAAATACAATTGACCTTCCTAAAGCCGATACAAAAGGTATGGCACTGACTATTAATAATGAAAAACCTGGTAAATTATCCATTGATATAAATGCTAATAAGCCTTATTATCTTGAAAACAAGAACAAAGAGATAACTATAGTGATATATGCCAGCGGTATAGTTAAAACTGTTAAAACTTTATTGGATAATCAGGTAATAGGACTTGATTTACCTACAAATGATTTTAAAACCGGTGTGGTACAGGTTACTGTATTTTCGCAGGCAGGTATGCCACTAAATGAGCGGCTTGCGTTTATACAAAATACCGATGTTTTAAATTTAGCTGTAAACGCAAAGCCTACCTATACGGCTAATGAAAGGGCCGGTATTACACTTAATGCAAAGGGCAGTGATGATAAACCATCGGCCGGGTATTTTTCAGTAGCTGTTACTGATGATAACCAGTTACAAATGGATGATAATGCCGAGCGCTCCATATTGTCAGATCTGTTATTATCAACAGAAGTTAAGGGGTACATTGAGCAGCCAAACTATTATTTTTCTGCCGCTAACGCAGATGCTAAGGCAAACCTTGATATATTGATGCTTACCCAGGGATACCGCCGGTTTGTATGGAACGAATTACTAAATGAGCCCGCGCCGGCCATTACCTATAATCCCGAGAATGATTTGCAGATAAGCGGTGTAATGACAACTAAAGATGGCAAGCCTGTAGCTAATGAAAGGCTCAGTTTATTTTTGACATCAAGCGGGCAATCATTAACTACAACAACTAATGCCGATGGGAAGTTTGTTTTCAGGGGTTTGGGTTTTCCTGATAAAACTAAATTCATCTTAAAAACAGAAAATTCGGCACTTAAAAGCAAAGTTAAAATAACACTTCATAAAACTTATAGTGGCTTACCTGTTACTGCAAGCACGCAGCCGGTAATTAAGCTTATTGATAATTTACCTGAAAGCACCAAGCCGGAGGTAACAAACAATGTTAAAATACCCCAGCTGAAACAAGGTGATGTTAAAGTTAAAGATAAAAACGTTTACAGAACTGTAAGCTATGCAGGTGCCGGTAATGCTGACCAGGTAATTAATTATAATGATTTTAAGAATGCAGTTAAACTATCTGATGGTTTAACAGGACTTGCTCGTGGGGTGACATTTGCTCGTGGGGTTCCTTACTTAAAAAATAGTCTGTCTTTTAGTGATAGCAAATCGGGCTTAGTGCCCATGCTTATTGTAGTTGATGGGATAATTGGTGTAGATAACATAGATAATTACAATCCATCGGATATTGAAAGAATAGAAATATTGAAAAGCGCTAACGCGTCCATATACGGCTTAGGTGGTGGCGGTGGCGTTATGATTCTTACAACAAGAATGGGTGGTGATGGTATGGAATCAAACACATCTGTTGAAATGGCCCCGGGCTTGTTATCAATAACGCCGCAAGGTTTTTATAAAGCACGCAATTTTTATATGCCGCGCTATGATGTTGTAGCGGCTCCAAATAATTATACCGGCACGGTATTATGGAACCCCAACCTTAATACTGATAAAGACGGCAATGCAACGTTTAATATTGTGAATGCCAGCAAGCCCGGTATCTACCGCATGGTTATTGAAGGTATTGACAGTAACGGAAACCTTGGCAGAAGTGTTTATAAGTATAAAGTACAGTAACAAAAACAGGTAACCTGTGTGTTATTTTGTGATTAAGTAAACCCGGTCAAGCACTTTGTACCGGGTTTGTTTATTTATAAAGGCTGGCAAAATGTTTTCCTGCGGATAGTTTGTAAAAGTTTTGATCACCTTAAAATTAACGTTGTTTTTAATAAGATAATCAATAGACGGCTGGCTAAAATAGAATATAGAGTTTTTACCTGTCGGGAAGTTTTTAAACTGATCAATAGCTACAAAATTAACAGGACGCCTGCAGTAAAACTGGAAAACGTTGTTTGATGCATTTACCGAGTAAATATGCTGATTGTTATTTTGTGGTTGGTTAACATAACTGGCCGCGGTTATTTGTCCGTTATAACTTGCAAGAGTTTTAAAAAATGTGGTATTCATGTAAAAGTTGGCAAACAATACTGCACAGCAGTTTAGCAAAAAAGCTTTTTGCTTTAAAGGCGAAACTTTTAGGATGATGAATAAACCTATCACCCCAAATAATAAACAATCGGCAATGAACCAGGTGGCACTGGCAGGTTTTAAATATATGTGTATAGCTATTGTAATAACCGGCAGCAATATAACTCCTATCCATTGTATTATTTTCCAGTATGCATTGCCAAGCCGTGGTAGCTGTTTGTAAAAATAAGGTGCGGTTATAATGGCAAACAGCGGAAAAATAGCATTAGTGTAAAACGGCAGCTGAAAGCGGGACAGGGAGAACAGCAGCAGCAACAGCAGCCCTCCGCTTAAGGTATAATATTCGGTAAGTTTTATTTTTTGGATAATGCTTTTAAATGTTTTAAACAGGGCATAGTAAAAGAACAAGCACCAGGGCGCAAAGGCCCATAACAAAGTATGAACAAAGAAAAATATATCGCCTGATTTGTGCTGCATAATAGGGCCGCTATTCACAAAGCGCCCAAACTGGCTATCCCACAAAAACCAACGTATGCCCGATACATTATGTCTGCCAAAAACAACTTTTTCCGGATGCATATCAAACTGAACGTATAGTGAATAAAGCTCTGGCAGGGTAAAAATAAAAGTAGCTAAAAACAGCAGCCACCATTTTACCTTAAAAATATCCATGAACTTTTTTTGAAATATCAGTTGGCCAAGCAGGGCACCATATATGGCTATTATAACAAAAATCCCCTTGGTCATGATAGCGCAGGCGGTAAGCAGGGCAGCCAGCAAAAGATCAGCTAAGGTATAGCGTTTATATAACAGGGATATATGGTAAATGCTGCCAATTATCAATCCCATTAAATAAGGCTCGGCCCTAACATCAACGTTTGATAGGAGTACGTGCTGTGCCGTCATCACTATTAAAACCGCTGTAACAGCAATCTCTTTGGTATAAAACCTGCGGGCAAAAAGGTAGGTGTACAGCAAGCTCAGCAAAAAGAAAAGCAATGCAGGCAGCCTGTAAGCCCAAACACTTACGCCAAATAATTTAAAGCTTAAAAATATTGCCCAAAACGGAAAATGAGGCTTATCCAGCCAGTCTACATTATAACTGAATAACTGCAGCAGATCATGTTTGTAAACAAGAGATTTTGAAATAGACGCGTAAAGGCCAGGATCGTCAGAGAAAAAATCTGTTGCAATACCAATAAAGTTAACCACCAATGCCAAAACAAAAAGTATTAGATAAAATGGCTTGTTCTTATAGTTCATTTATGCAGGTTAACGCAGCAAATATAAAGTTAATGGCGTCAAAATTAAGGCATAAAAAAAACCCCCGCCATGGGCAGGGGCAAAAACTCACAACAATTGTTTAACCTTTCGGTCAATTCCTAATTGCAATGTGAATTTAAATTGTATAACAGATTGATTAAATGAAGGTTTTATTACTGTTTGTCATTTTTTTAACTTTCAAGGCCGATTTATTACGCATAAATCTTGTATAAAAGTTATTTATATCATATTTGCGAACAATAAAAATTTCGAGATATATTTACATCAATAAACTTCAACCAATAATACTATGAGAAAGACATTTCAATTTAAAGCAGCGGCATTACTTGTTTTTGCCTTAGTTTTTTCAACCACTTTATTTGCACAGCAAAAGCCAATACCAAGCCCGCGCGATAGTGTAAGTGCTACAGCAGCAGGCTCGCAAATTACTATTAACTATGGCAGCCCATCAGTAAAGGGCCGTAAGGTATTTGGCGGGTTAGAATCATATGGTAAAGTATGGCGCGCCGGTGCAAACGAAGCTACCGTTTTTACAACCAGCAAAGATATTAAGGTAGAAGGTAAGCCTTTACCTGCAGGCTCTTATGGTTTATTTGCCATCCCTACTGAAAACGCCTGGACAATTATTTTTAATAAAGTGCCTAAACAATGGGGCGCATATAAATATGATCAAAGCAAAGATGCACTGCGTGTAACAGTAAAACCGGTTGCATCAAATATGCAGGAACGTTTGCTTTACAAAATTAACAATAATGGTTTCTCATTAAACTGGGACAAATTATCAGTGCCTGTTTCTATCACGAAATAGTATTAACCAAGCACAAAAATAAAAGCCCCGGCTAATGCCGGGGCTTTTTATTTTTGTGGATTTAGCAAAGTATATTTGGTTAAATGTTATAAGCGTTATATTTACCCAGCACATGCATTATCGCTTTAGCAAAAAGCCCCTTATTGGCAGGGGCATTCTGGTACTAATATTATGTTTTGTAATATATCTGTTAATGGTATTTGCAAATCATCCGCATGCCGTTGAACGCTATTATTCAAACGGACTTTATCCTGTTATTTGTTATTTGCTGCACCCGGTTCTTAACCTGTTCCCTTTTAGTGTTGGCGATATAGTTTACACAGTTGCAATAATCTATTTGCTGTACGCTATAGTCCAGCTTATTAAACTCACATTCAAAAAGCGGTTTGCGCAGGCAGGCACGTTCTTTTTAAGTTTAGTGATAGGTATACAGATTAGTATATTGGTTTTTTATATTTTTTGGGGGATGAATTATTTCCGGCCATCTGCAGCAGAGCGGCTCAACTTAAAGGATAGTACCTTTACAACTGCCCAACTGCAAGCCGTAACCGCCATACTGATAGATAGCGCCAACAACTGCCGTGCCCGGGTAACACCGGCTGATCTTAGGCAAAACAACGATACCATTTACCATAGGGCTTTAAAAGCAGTAACGGCGCTGTCAAACAGTTCGCCCAATTTTAAAACTTACAACCCGGGAATTAAGCCGTCATTATTAACACCGTTAATGAATTATATAGGCACATCAGGCTATTACAACCCGTTTACTACCGAAGCGCAGATGAATTACCAGATGCCTGTTTTTAACCGGCCGTTTGTGGCCTGCCATGAAATGTCGCACCAGATGGGTTATGGTGCCGAAGACGAGGCTAACTTTGCAGGTTATATGGCGGCAACCTCATCAAAAGACAGGCTGTTACGCTACTCTGGCTATTATTTGGCGGTACAAGAGTTTATGCATACCATGCGCCTTACCGATACAGTTATTTACAAACAATTAAAGCTGCATATATCGCCCCAGGTAAAAAGAGATTTCAAAGCCGAACGTTTGTATTGGTTATCCTATCAAAATAAAATAAACGTCATAACCAGTGTTTTTTATGATAATTTCCTGAAAGCCAATAACCAACCCGAAGGACTTAATACTTACAACAGAATGGTATCATTAGTAATGGCAATGTATAAGAAGAAGGTGAAAAGTGAATATGTTAAGTAGGGGAAATCTGCCAAATCAAAAAAATCTGTGTAATCCCGGTCAAGTTAATAAAAAAGGCGTTCCGTATCTCACCCCGGAACGCCCTGCAACATCATCTCTCAAATAATGTTGATCAACTAAATCTCAGATAACATGTTTGTTTATCCAAGTTCTTTATAGTGAAAACCTTTCGGTTAGCTATTTTACTGTAACGTATTATAAATGTGTTTGTTGCAGCTCAAATATTGAGTCTGGACTTTTTAACAGTTATTAACATTTATAAGAGTGTCAAAGATACACTAAGAACGATAGATTGTAAGCATTGTTATAATGGTTAATAATAATATGACGCAGTTGAAACACATGTGTTACATAGCATATGAATTTTATTTTGAGGTATATCAAAAAGGATCGGAGCTAAGTAAGTACTATAATTCCTAAATTAGGAACATCATAAATCCGCCAAATTTTTTTGCAAACATTTAAAATGATTATACGCGCTACTTCCCTTAAAAGTTTTTTTATTGCAACGCTGATGTTAATGCCTGTTTTAGTATCAGCCCAAAAATTTACTGCTACCGAAATAAGCAGATTTAAGCAACGGGCCGCCGCAGTAACCATTATCCGCGATGATTATGGTGTGCCACATATTTATGGTAAAACAGATGCTGCTGTTGTATTTGGGTTAATGTACACCCAATGCGAAGATAATTTTAAAGGAATAGAGCGTAATTACCTGTACCAGCTTGGCCGCCAAAGCGAAGCCGATGGTGAAAGCCGCTTGTTTGAGGATGTACAGTTACAGCTAATTGCTGATAGTGCCGGGGCCATTGCCGACTATAATAAAAGTCCGCTTTATTTTAAAAAGCTAATGGATGCCTTTGCCGATGGCCTTAACTATTACCTGTACAAGCACCCCGAAGTTAAGCCCATGGTATTTACCCGCTTTAAACCCTGGTATGCTTTAATGTTTACCGATGGTAGTGTTGCCGCTACAGAAACAGGCGATATAAACCCAAAAGAAACACAGGCATTTTATAGTGGCGAAACAGAAAAGTTAGGATCAGTATATAAACCCCGTAACATTATGAGGTTTGAAGAAAGGGAAACCGGCTCAAATGGTTTTGCCATAGCGCCGGCAAAATCGGCATCGGGACATGCTATGTTATATATAAATCCGCATGTGCCATTTTATTTCAGGAGCGAGGTAGGGTTAAAAAGCGACGAAGGACTGCAAGCTTACGGTGCTGTTACCTGGGGGCAGTTTTTTATATACCAGGGCTTTAACGCGCATTGCGGATGGATGCACACCAGCAGTTATGCCGATGTTGGCGATTTATATGCCGAAAAAGTAGTGAAGAAAGACGGCAAATGGTTTTATGAATATGACGGAGAACTGAAACCCGTTATTACCCGCGCGCTTAAACTGAACATTAAACAAGGCGACAAAACAGTTGCCCGCAATATAACCGGTTATTACACACACCACGGGCCTGTAATTGCCGCAAGGGATGGCAAATGGCTGGCACTAAAACACAACAACCGTTCTTATAATGCCTTGCTGGAGTCATGGCTTATTACCAAAGCCAATACTTTTGAGCAGTATAAAAAGGCTATGGACCTGCTATCAAACACCAGTAATAATACTGTTTATGCAGATGACCATGGCAACATTGCCTTTTGGTATGGTAACTTTATGCCCAAGCGGGATGCCAAGCTCAATTGGGCCTTGCCTGTAGATGGTACCACACCTGCAACCGAATGGAAAGGTCTGCATCCATTGAACGAAATTGTTCATATTTACAACCCCGCCACCGGCTGGATCCAGAATTGTAATTCCACACCATTTACCGCTTCGGGTACCTCCAGTCCGGATAAGAGTAAATACCCCTTGTACATGGCGCCCGATAATGAGAATTACCGGGGTATATTAGCCGCAAACTTGCTTAAAGATGCCGGGAAACTATCACTTGATGAAATGATAAGCAAGGGATACGATCATCACCTTGCCTTTTTTGATGATGTGCTGCCGCCTTTGTTTGCCGCTTATAAAAACGCTCCCGATACTTTAAAAACCCAATTGGCAGAACCAATAGCTTTACTACAAGCCTGGGACAGGCAATCTACCGCTAACTCCGTTGCTACAACATTGGGAGTTGAATATGGTACGGCAATAATGCGCATATTACCTGCTCCAAAACCCGGAGAAAATACCTACCAGGTAAAACGGGTACGCGAAATGCTGCCAACTTTAACCGGCAATAAACAACTTGAATTATTTAGCCAGGCGGTAAATAGCCTGCAAAGCCGTTATAGTACCTGGAAAACCGCATGGGGCGATGTTAACCGCTACCAACGCCCTGCCGATGGTATAACGTTTGATGATAAACAACCAAGCTTGCCGGTAGGCGCCACCTCATCAAACTTTGGCCAGCTACCATCATTTGTAAGCCGTACCATGGGCACTCAAAAGCGCTACGGCTATTCAGGAAACAGTTTTATTGCCGCTATTGAATTTGGGCCGAGGGTAAAAGCTAAAACCATTGTTACCGGCGGGGCGTCATTTAACCCTGCATCAAAACACTTTACAGACCAGGCGCAGGGTTATATTGATGGCAAGTTTAAAGAGGTGTTATTTTATATGGAAGATGTGCTTAAACATGCCGAAAAAACCTATCACCCGGGGCGATAGTAAACCGAAAGCTGATGTTTGCGATAGCAAATAAATGAAAAGACATTTTTTAATGCTTTTGCTGTTTTAGCAAATGGAATGTCATGCTGAATTTATTTCAGCATCTCTCCTGCATATAACAGGTCCTTCATCTTTCAATCCTTTTTCTTTTGTCCAAACAAGGGCGTTGCCTGCGGCCGGGCTATCCGCTCATACTGCACAGGCATTAGCCACAGGCCGGTATCCGCTTCTATCCCTAACGCGAGGAATTTGTATGAACCAGGGTTTATAAAAGCATCTTTACAATCGCTCGGCTTCAGCCACAAGTGTTCGGAAGATTGATATTGCTAATAAAATTCCCCTCTAGAGAGGGGGCGCGTCGGCGGTGCGGCTGCAGGGGTGTGTTATTCACGCAAAAGTACACACCCCTACACCCCTCTCAAGAGGGGAATCGCACAACCCGCTGCTTCTTTTTAATCTTCCGAACACTTGTGAGCTCCAGCCGAGCGACTTATGTAAATAATAAATTATACCGCTGTTAATTCCTCGTAAGCAGCAGTTAAGCCGCGTTCAATACCATCACCCTGCCACTCGGTAACACCGGGGATAGCTTTTGAAGATAATATTTCCTCTTTGGTT
>JAQBNY010000145.1 GCA_028288315.1 Mucilaginibacter sp. | reverse complement strand
ATAATGATTGGTTTAAGTTTTTATGTCTATATATTAAAGATAGTTCAATTGTTTTAGGTTGATAATAGATGCTTTGCGAGGTAGACATACTATAATTTAAGCCAACGCTGATATTGTTGAAATCCATGCCAACGTAAGGAATAAATGATTGATTAAACCTGTGCCATAAACCTAAATATAACTTAACGGGCAAATTGTAATTGTCGGTTTTTAAACCGTAAGCGGCTCCAATTAATTTATCATTAACCGTGCCCTGAGCCATGTATACACCGCTAAATAATATGGACGACTGACCATTAATATTTATTTCGCCGCCGCTATGAAAGGTGCTGCGAAAAGGTGTTTTATAACCCGATGCGTCAAATAGCGATTCTTTGGGGCTGGTAGTGTGATATAAAGAAACACCCGCATAAATATTTGATTTTTGCAGGTGTACAGCATATAATAAACCAGCATTTAGTTCAACGTAATTAGATGATGTATTGTCATAATTGACGTTTGCCGGTATACTTGTGTCAAAATAATCAACATTGAACTGAGATGCAAATGTAAGCCTGTTATAATCAAAATGGCGGTTGGCATAGTTTACCTGGAAACCCATTCCTAAAGTTTGTGTGCCCTGGTCGGCAAGGCTTTTATGATAAGCGCCTGTTAAAGAAAAGTAATTACTTTGTAATGCGCCGTTTAATGTTTTATCAAACAAACCGCTTATTCCAACCCCAAAAGTGTCATCAGTTGGCAGGTGTTCAGAAAGTATCTTAAAATCGGCGGATATACTTGTTGTGCTATAGCTGCTGCCAACATTCCACCATTGCTGCCTTTCATTCAAGGCAATACGATAATCGCCGTCAAAAAAACCTGTTAAAGCCGGATTGAGCGTTAAAGGTGAAGCAAAGTATTGCGAGAAATGAGGATCCTGCGCTTTAAGGATATTGCTAAAGCGTAAAAATGCAAATACGGTTAATAAAAGCTTATACTTTAACATACGCTATTTTAATAGGATGGTATTACCACTTTTATGAATCAGCTTATCTACATAATCATAACCTTCGGCATACCAGCTAAAGGTATCCATGAAATGTATTTGCCCTTTGTAAACTCCATCCCAGCCGTTTGAAGGGGTAGGATCGTTGGTTTGAAATACGAGGGAGCCCCACCGATTGTACACCCTGAAAACCTTAAAGGTTTTTATACCCAATAAAAATGGGTATAGCCTGTTATTGCTCAATTGTATTGGTGTAAAGGCTTTGGGCACTAAAATTTGCGGTATGGTGGCAACGGTAACCTCTACAGGTGTTATGGTGTAACAACCGTAATTATTTGTGCCCTTAATGTAGTAAGTGCCTGTTTTATTAATGGCCCGCGCGTTGCTTACCTCATTTAAAGCATCACTATCAATAAAATACGTAAACGTCAATTTAGGTGAGCTGCCAGCTGTAACTTCAGCTTTAGTAAGGTCTACCAAATTAGGTATATATACTTTTGCCGGGTTTGTAATAGTAACAACCGGGAGCTTATGAATATTTACGGTAACAGCCTTAATTACATCACAACCATATATACTCGTTGCCTTTATGTAATAAACACCACTATCGGCTACTGCACGTGGCGTTGTTAAGGGGATAGTTGCACGTGAATCGGTCCAATAAGTTAGCTTGTCAATATTGCTACTGCCAGCAGTTACAGATAGTGCAGTAATATCCACCTTTTCCAGATAGCAGGCTGCTGCTGGAGGATTGATTACTAACTCAGGTAGTGGGTTTATTGTAACAACAACAGCATTTATTTTTTCGCAGCCATTGTTATTAACAGCCTTTATATAATAGGTACTGCTTTGTGCCAGTTGATCAGGAGATAATAAAGGTATTGTAGCAGCTTGGTCTGCCCAATAGGTATAAGTAAGGTTAGCATCACTACCTGCAGTTATATTAGCCTTTGTAATATCGACCACTAAAGGATAGCAAACCGCTGTCGGGTTAGTTATTGTTAATACAGGTAATGGGTAATAAGTTATTTTTACTGGCTTTATATAAGAGCAGCCACTGGTTGTTGTGGCCATAATATAATAAGTGCCGGCCACGGTTATGTTTGTGGGGTTACTTAAAGGTTGCGTAGCTGCGGCGTCAGTCCAATATGTAAAGGTTAAACCCGCGCTACTACCCACGGTAACACCTGCTGCAGTAATATCAACAGGCGATGAAAAACAAACTGTTTGCGGATCGGTAATAATTATCGTTGGAAGTGGGGGAGCTACTACATTTACAGGTTTGATATTAGTACAACCCCAAGGCGCTGTCGCTTTTATGTAATAAGTGCCTGAGGTAGTTAAAGCATTTGGCAATGGCAAGGCAATTGTTGCGGCAGCATCTTTCCAATAAGTATATACCAGGCCAGCATCACTTGTTTTTGTTATTTGGGGGCTTGTAAGATCAATAGATGCCGGTGCGCAAACAGGGGCGGGATCTGTAACATTAAATGTAAAGCCGGGCAAAGCTTTTAATGTTGCATAAACAGTGTAATTACAACCAAAACCTACAAATGGTATTAAATCTAATTTTAATGATATACCATCAGCACCTGCTGATGGTATACTGAGTATTTGGCCGGTACCTAATAATTTCAACCCATCTGCCGAGTACCATTTATATTGGTTATAACCTGCCGGGCCGGTAAGTGTTACATTAGGTTCTGTAGGGCAAAAGTCTGTTCCTTGAATTAATTCAGAACAGCTGCTGTTAATATCTATGTAGGCATATCCAAAATGTGCTCCTAAGGTACAATCAGCTGCTGTAAATTCAAGTCGCAATTTATGGCCTCCATAACCGTTTAAATTAATGCTAACAGGTGTCCACTCTTTATAAATGACGTCTCCGGAATAGACTTGTACGGAAGACTTTTTAAAGCCCGGAAGTGCAGCAGTGGCAGCATACTCGAATGATCCGCATGTTATGTACGTATTGTCGGTAAGGTCAAATACTTTAGCGGTAAAACGGGGCTGGTCAGCCGGGGCATGACCTGGATCTTGTAATACAACAGCGTATTGATAAGTTAAAACGAAATTTTGTTGAGTTGCTGGTACATCAAAATCATAGCTTATTCTATCGGCCTGAGCACCTGTACCGTCGTTGCCCAATTTTACGGAGTAATTACTGCCATCCGGGGCAGAGGTTGGGAAATTGCCATAAGGATCTACACCTGTACCTTTTTGTATAATATCAAGCACCCCAGGTGTAGGGACAGTTGGAGCCACATTAATAATATTAGGACCACCCCAAGAAAAAGTTATACCGGTATATGCCTGCCAATTGTTAAAGTTACCAAATTCAAAATCAATATTTGCGGGGCATGAGCCTGTTTGGGCAAACGTTGCACTATTGAGTAAAAAGGTGCATAAAATGACTAAAAAAAGTCTCAGACCTTTTTTTAAAACAAGATAAGGTTTCATTAATTAGGTAATAAGCTTAAGACGCGCATATTGATGCGGGTTATTAACCTGCATCAATATGCGCATTTTAAGCCTTTAAATATAGGAATATTTTGCTAACTATTTGATTGATATGTTTTTTGGATAAGTATCAATCATTAGCGCTAAAGCTATAAACTATTTCTTCTTTGCGACAGCCTTTTTCTTTGCAGGCGCTTTTTTTGCTGCTGTTTTAGCAGAAGGTGCAGCTTTACCAAATCGCCCTTTTTTGGCATCTTTTGGCATAGCATCAGCTAGGGCTTTACATTCTTCAAAGGTTAGGGTTAAAGGGTCTTTATCCTTAGGTATTTTAACGTTTAGTTTTCCAAATTCAATATACGGGCCCCAGCGTCCGTTTAAAACTTTAACAGTTTCATCCTCGTCAAAGGCCTTTATCAGTTTTTCCGCATCTTTCTTACGCTTGGCGTTAATTAACTCAATGGCTTCCTCTTCGGTAACATCCAATGGGTCAATCTCTTTTGGCAGCGAAACAAAAGCACCGTTATGACTTATGTACGGTCCAAAACGGCCAATTGCAACTTTCATTACCTTGCCTTCAAATTCACCAACAACTTTTGGTAACTTGAATAGTTCAAGCGCCTCTTCTAAAGTAATGGTTTCTATACTCTGGCCGGTGCGAAGGCTTGCATATAGCGGTTTTTCTTCTCCATTTTCTTCAGTAGCATTTTCACCAACCTGTACAAACGGGCCGTAACGACCAATACGTACCGACATTTTTTTACCACTCTCCGGGTGTACACCTAATTCGCGTTCGCCGGTTGCTTTGTCAGCAGTTTCAATGGTGCTTTGTACATCCTTATGGAAAGGGTCATAAAAAGAGCGGATCATTTTTGTCCAGTCCTGCAAACCCTGGGCAATTTCATCAAACTGCTTTTCAACACTGGCGGTAAAGTTAAAATCAACAATCCCATGAAAATGCTGAACCAAAAAGTCATTCACCACAGCGCCAATATCAGTGGGGAACAGCTTGCCGCGTTCGGCACCGGTATTCTCGGTTTTTTGTTCTTTGGTAATGTTTTCGCCTTTTAGCGTTAGTACACGGAAGTTCCTTTGACGGCCTTCGCGCTCTTCTTTAACCACGTAACCGCGGTTTTGTATGGTTGATATAGTAGGGGCATAGGTTGATGGACGGCCTATCCCTAATTCCTCTAATTTCTTAACTAAGCTTGCTTCGGTATAACGTGCAGGCGGGCGCGAAAATCTTTCTGTAGCCGTAAGCTCCTGCAGGTCTAAAACCTGTCCTTTTGTTAAAGGTGGCAGTATTGCATTCTCGCCATCAGCTGTTTGGTTATCCTCATCCTCGTCACTACTTTCAAGGTAAACTTTCAGGAAACCATCAAATTTCATTACCTCGCCATTGGCAACCAATTCTTCTTTACGTGTTGATATACTAATTTTTGCAACCGTCTTTTCAAACTGTGCTTCGCTCATTTGTGAGGCTATGGCACGTTTCCAGATCAATTCATATAAGCGTTTCTCTGATCCATCGCCATCAATAGTATGTTTATCAAAATAAGTTGGGCGGATAGCTTCGTGCGCTTCTTGTGCGCCGGCACTTTTTGTTTTATATTTTCTATGCTGATGATATTTATCGCCGTAGGCAGATACAATTTCGGCAGCAGCAGCATTTAAAGCAGTATCAGATAAGTTTACCGAATCTGTACGCATGTAGGTAATATTACCCGATTCATACAGCTTTTGTGCTACCTGCATGGTTCGCGCTACCGAGTAACCCAATTTACGGCTGGCTTCCTGTTGTAAGGTAGATGTGGTAAATGGTGCAGCGGGTGAACGTTTGGCGGGCCTGGTTTCTAATGATTTTATGTCGAAGATAGCCTTAATGCAATCCTGTAAGAATTTTTCGGCATCCTCCTGTTTGCTGAAACGCTCAGGCAATTCCGCTTTAAAGGCATTTCTGCCTGTGCCAAATATGGCTACTACTTTAAAAGCAGCCTCTGATTTGAATTTATTTATCTCGCGTTCCCTATCAACAATTAAACGTACCGCAACAGATTGTACCCGGCCCGCAGATAGTGATGGTTTAACTTTTTTCCATAAAACCGGCGATAATTCAAAACCAACCAGCCTGTCTAAAACGCGGCGGGCCTGCTGTGCATTCACCAGATTATAATCTATTTTACGCGGATTCTCAATGGCGCGCATTATTGCCGGCTTGGTTATCTCATGGAAAACAATGCGGCGGGTATCTGGCTCTTTCAAACCCAGTGTTTCAAATAAGTGCCATGATATGGCTTCTCCCTCGCGGTCCTCATCGGATGCGAGCCATACAATGTCTGCTTCTTTAGCTAATTTTTTTAACTCACTAACCACCTGCTTCTTATCGGCAGGCACTTCATATCGTTGTGTGAAGTTATTGTTGATATCAATAGCATCTTCAGATTTAACAAGGTCGCGAATATGGCCGTAACTTGACTTTACGGTAAAATCCTTTCCCAGGTAACCTTCAATTGTTTTGGCTTTCGCCGGTGATTCAACTATTAGTAAGTTTTTAGCCATTTAACCTTGTTGTTTTTGCAAAGAAAACATAAAATGCGATAGAAACGCAAATTATGTTTTTTTGAGTTGATAATGTTATAAAGATTATGTTACCTGATATGTTTGTGTAAAAAAGTAATTATTATGGCAAATTTGCAGTGGTTGGTTGTTTAGGAAGGGGTTTCGGGCGGAGTAATTTACTTGTGATACTGAGCATGTGAAACGGCCTATCGGTAAATAGATGCTTTATATATTCAGTATAACAAGGGATCTTTTATCTTAAATAAGGAAACCGCCGCCTAAAAGGTCATTGCCTTCATAAAACACGGCAGACTGGCCCGGCGCAATGCCCGATACCATGTGGTCGAAAGATACTTTCATGTGGTCGCCTATTTGCTGTATCTTGCTTTCGGTACCTGCATCTTTATAACGTATTTTGGTTACTGCTTCTAATGGCTCGGTAATGGTTTCGTATTTTACCAAATTTAGGTTACGTACCCAGGCTTCCTTCTTTTCAAGTTCATCAATAGTACCTAATACAACGGTATTGCTCTCCGGCTGAATTTGGGTAACAAACATTGGCTTGCCCAATGCAATGCCCAATCCCTTACGCTGACCGATGGTATAAAAAGGATATCCCTGGTGTTTGCCTACTAAAGTGCCGTCAGTTAATACAAAGTTACCCGGGCCAACACGTTCATCAAGGTCCTCAACTTTATGTCTCAGGAATGATCTGTAGTCGTTATCGGGCACAAAGCATATCTCGTAACTTTCGCTTTTGCCTGCCAGTTCCAACTGACCCATATCAACAGCCATCTGCCTTATTTCGGGTTTAGAGAAACTGCCTAAAGGGAATTTGGTACGTGCAAGGTTTTTTTGAGATACCCCCCATAGTACGTATGATTGATCTTTATTTTCGTCTTTACCTTTTGATATTACATACCTGCCGCTATCCTGTAAACGGATATTGGCATAATGGCCTGTTGCTATAAATTCGCAGTCCAGTTTATCGGCGCGTTTTAATAATGCCTCCCATTTAATGTGGGTGTTGCACAAAACGCATGGGTTAGGGGTACGGCCGGCAAGATATTCATCAACAAAGTTGTCAATGACAAAATCGCCAAACTCATTGCGGATATCTAATATATAATGCGGGAAGCCATAGCCAACTGCTAAAGCACGGGCATCATTAATACTATCCAGGCTGCAGCAACCTGTTTCTTTTGAGCTACCGCCAGATGCGGCGTAGTCCCACGTTTTCATAGTAAGCCCAATAACTTCGTAGCCCTGCTCGTGCAGCATCACTGCCGCTACCGAACTATCAACTCCGCCGCTCATCGCTACCAATATTCTTCCGTGCTTACTCATATTGAGCACAAAGATACGGCTTTCCTATTTATATAGGTTAGGGGTAGGGTCAGGGGATAGTAAAATGAAATTGTTTGATATTTATGGTAGGGTAGTCCCTATGGAACAAAGGGCCTTTGTTACTTTGTTTTTCTACAAAGCGGTAGCCTCGATGGGGCAGATAGCAATGTTTAAAAATGCATTGGTAAACAGTTGCCCTGATGGAGTATATTGATGTTTAGTATCTGTACACATTTTTTGCGCCGTAGGTGCAACCGCTTTGTAGAAAATAAAAAAGATGCTATTTGCACTGTAGGTGCTGTCCATCTCCATTAGAGCGACTAAAGATCGCTAATACTTAATGTATATTTTGCCATTTGATTCCTTCACCGGGTATACATCTATATTTTCTTTAGCCGGACCTGCTTTTACAATACCGGTGCTGCAATCAAACTGCGACCCATGCCATGGACATTGAACTGTTCCGCAAATCATTGTTCCGCCTGCTAACGAACCCCCTTTATGACAGCAACGGTCATCAAAAGCCAAATACCCCGAATCGGTTTTTCCAAGAACTATTCGTTTAGTGCCAATGTGAATGAGTTTCATTTGATCGGTCTTTAACTCATCGGTAGTCGCAACCTCAATTAACCCCTTGTTATCAGCTACATGGGTTTCATTCCATTTGCCGGCACCGGCATACCTAATATCAACCCCTATCTGGTTACGGTAAGCTAAAGTCCCGCCAAGCCATCCCGAAATAAAAAGCATGATAACTCCTATAGCTTCCAAACCTATTACCAACGCTAAGGGAGAATTATTACGAAGAACATAGGCTATTGCAAAAACAATAACCAATGAAATGTTAATTAAACCATGTGCTACGGCACGCTTTTTACCCGAGCTATTGGGAGGCACTGTTTTAAAATAATCAATAACGCCGGGTATGGCAGCAATAAGTGCAGAAACAATTCCGGCTATTTCCAGGTATTCGCCGGTTTGCCAGTAGCTTTTGTTGCCACTTGTTAGATGTAAAACATCAAACAGGAGTGTCCCTATAAGAAATGCTATTGGAAATGGTATAAGTATAGGATGTATTGGATGGCCTTTTATACTTGCTTTACTTCTCATTTGTAAGGAGTTAAATACATCAGTATAAAAAATAGCCGCCTGTTTTTGTTTTAACAGAAGGTTAAAAAACTATGGCGTCCGTATTTGCCCGTTTCCTTTTACAATCCATTTATAACTTGTGAGTTCTTCTAATCCCATTGGACCGCGGGCATGCAGTTTTTGTGTACTGATACCTATCTCGGCACCTAAGCCAAACTGGGCACCATCTGTAAACGCGGTTGAGGCATTTACATAAACCGCCGCGGCATCAACCTGGTTTAAAAATGTTTCGATATGATTTTCATCTTCAGATATGATGGCCTCACTGTGTTTAGAACTGTTAACCGCGATGTGATTAAGCGCTTCGTCTAAACTATCAACTGTTTTAATAGCCATTTTCATCGACAAAAACTCCGTGCCGAAATGCTCGGGTTGCGCTTCATGCAACAGCCCGGCAGGATAGATGCCATCCAATACGCTGTAAGCGGTTTTATCGGCATACAAAGTCACTTGCTTTTCGCCAAGCGGCTCTACTATATGCACAAGATCGCCGAGGCGTTTGCTGTTAATGATGAGGCAATCCAGGGCATTGCAAACGCTTACCCGGCGTGTTTTGGCATTATCAATAATAGCGGTTGCCTTATCCAGGTCGCCGGTTTCATCAAAGTAAGTATGTACAATGCCCGCACCTGTCTCAATAACCGGCACTTTACTGTTGCTGCGCACATAGTCGATAAGGCCTTGACTACCACGTGGTATCAATACATCAACATATCCTACAGCGTTTAAAAGGGCTTCGGTGGCTTCGCGTTCAACAGGTAACAGGGTGGCAACATTTACATCAATATTATGTGCCGATAGCACCTCGTGTATAATTTTTATAATGGCCCTGTTAGAGTTATCAGCATCGCTGCCGCCTTTTAATATGCTGATGTTGCCCGTTTTAAAGCAAAGGGCAAATACATCAAAAGTGACATTTGGCCTTGCCTCGTAAATTACACCAACAATACCCAGCGGTACCCTTACTTTAGATATATGCAGGCCATTAGGTAATGTTTTATCTGAAAGCACAGCTCCCAGCGGACTGTTTAATCCGGCCACATTTTCAACGTCACCGGCAATAGCTTTTATTCGTTCGGCGGTAAGGGTAAGGCGGTCATATTTTGGGTCGGCGGGGTCCATACGTTCCAAGTCTTTTTTATTCTCCTGCAAAAGAAAATTGGTTTGTTCAATGGCGGCTTTTGCCACATCAAGCAATACCTTATCAATTACAGCAGGAGAAAGTACCTTACCACGTGCCGCTGTTAACGCATCCTCAAAATATTGTTTATATGCCATTGTTATCCCTGTAAATAAAGGTAATCATAATGTACCAGTGGCCGCTGATTTTTTTGGCCTATCCACTCACGCGCTTTTTCAGCGCCATATTCTGCCAGGCCCAGACCTATCAGTTTATTGTTTTCGTCGACGATCTTGATGATCTCGCCCTTTTTAAAGTCGGATATTACATCAATTACACCCACAGGCAGCAAACTTGATGCTTTGCTGGATATCAAAGCCACCTTTGCACCTTCATTTACCTTTACAACACCGGTTGCAGCGGTTTCTGAATGGGCTATCCATTTCTTTTTGCCTGATGCTTTTTTCTTGGGGATAAAACGAGTGTGACTAACCTTATTATCCAAAACATCCGTAAGGATATTTTCTTTTGTGCCATTGGCGATGTGGACCGCTATGCCCAGTTTAGCCACCTTATGCGCAATGGTAGATTTTGTAATCATTCCGCCGCGCCCAAATTGCGAACGACCCGAGCTTACAAAGGATGAAAAATCGATACCTGCTTCGGTCACTTCTTTGATCACGGCCGATCCCGATAGCTTCGGGTCGCCATCATAAATGCCATCAACATTAGTAAGTACAATAAGAGCCTGCGCATTCAGCATGGATGCTATCAAACCGGCAAGCTCGTCATTATCAGTAAACATCAGTTCTGTTACCGATACTACATCATTCTCATTAATAACCGGGATAACCTGGTGCTGCAACAAAATTTCCAAACAGTTTTTCATGTTAAGGTAATGCAGCCTGTCCCTGAAATCCTCCTTGGTCACCAAAACCTGCGAGCAAAGGATGTCAAACTTTTCAAACAGATGAGAATAGGTATTTATCAATTTTACCTGCCCTATTGATGCCAGTAACTGGCGGGTAGCCACTGCATCATATTTATCGGTCACTTTTATTAAACTCCTGCCAGATGCAACTGCGCCCGATGATACTAAAATAACTTCCTTTCCCTGTTTTTTAATTGCGGCAATTTGGTTCACCAAATGTTCAATACGTTCCACATCCGGCAAGCCGTTTGGTTTGGTTATAACGTTTGAACCTATTTTAATAATTATCCGCTGGTAATTAAAAGCCATTAATGTATATCTGTTTAGTCGTCAATATTACTAATTTACTACTTAAACGACTACTTTTTTGATACTATTTTTAAAATAATATCAAATTTATTTGGTATCAATAAAATATTTAATATTTTTGTCTACTTATTCTATAGACAATGTATTATTTAGTTACATATTTAGTTCGAATGTTCCCAATGCAGCGCCTAACCGCATGCTGTTGTTGTTAATTCCCTTTGCAACAATTAGTAATTAACCTTATTTCATTTCTTTCACCCAATTACATGAAAATTTATACTATTTTTTTAAGGCTTATTATGCTATTGTTAGTGCTTGTACCAACGGTAACCCTGGCGCAGCTCAACGGCAGTTATATTTTAAGCGGTAAAGTAAACGACGAGCACGGTTCTCCGCTTATAGGCGCAACCGTAACTATAAAAGGTACCAGCAATAGGGTTGCTACAGACACTACAGGTACATTTTCATTAACCACCAGCGCCAAATTGCCTTTCACTTTGGTTTTTAGTGCTATAGGCTTTCAGCCGCAGGAATTTTATATAAAAAATGCCAACAGCGCTGTAAATGTACATCTTACAACACAATCGCTACTTATAAACGAGGTGGTAGTTACCGCATCGCGCAGGGAAGAGAAGCTACTGCGATCACCGGTTGCTATTGAAAAGCTGAGTATTAACGCATTAAAACAATCGCCCGGCCCAAGCTTTTATGATGCGCTGGAGAACGTGAAAGGCGTACAGATGACAACTACCAGCATTACCCTTAAAGTGCCTAACACGCGGGGTTTTAACAGCCCTAACAACTTTAGGTTTATGCAACTGGCAGATGGGGTAGATATGCAGTCGGCAACGTTAGGTGTACCGCTGGGTAATGCTATAGGCCCAACCGAATTGGATATAGCCAGTATTGAGATAACGCCCGGAGCAGCAGCGGCACTGTATGGTACCAATGCAATTAACGGACTATCTAACCTGTTCACAAAAGATCCTTTCAGATACCAGGGCTTAAGCGCTTACCACCGCACAGGAATTAACCATGTAGATGGTATAGGAATCAGCCCAAGCGCGCTTACCGAAACAGCTGTAAGATACGCTAAGGCGTTTAACGATAAGTTTGCTTTCAAAATCAACGCCAGCTACCTGGAGGGTAAAGACTGGCAGTCAAACACTCGTTTAGATCAAAACCCCACTAACCTTAAAACCGCTAACCCGGCTTATCCGGAATTAACCGGAACAAGTAACGCTGCGTATGATGGCTGGAACAAATATGGTGATGACGCTCTTGCAGGCAGTAACACCGTATCCATAAAAGGTATTGTGGTTGATGGTGTTGCAAGGCCCAATTTAACCGTTGCCCGTACAGGTTATAATGAGGTTGATTTGGTAGACCCTAAAGTAACCAACTTAAAACTGGATGGTACGCTGGCTTACAAGCTTACACCAAATACTACCTTATCTTACACGTACCGCTATGGCAAAATGGATGGTGTATTTCAGCGTGGAAACAAGATTTCGTTAAATGGTGCTACAGTTCAAAACCATAAGGTGGAATTAAAAGGTAAAGATTTCCTGATTCGTGGGTATGAGTCAATTGAGAATACCGGCAATTCATATAATGTGAAACCACTGGCAGATAACCTTGACCTTAACCATGCCAGCAACTCGGTATGGGCAACTACTTATAAAAATGCACTTACATCTTATGCTTCAGCAAATGGCGGTTTAACATCGGCCAATCTTGCTGCTGCAAATAATGCTGCACGTGCTGCTGCAGATGCAGGTAGGGTAGAGCCCGGCACACCCGCTTTTGATGCGCTAAAAAATACCATCATTGGCATAAACAACTGGGATATTAAATCAAGTTTGATACCTAATGCACCCGTAACAGGTGGTGCCGCGTTAATACAAAAAAGCCATATGTTTAATGGCGAAGCACAGTGGGACCTTACCCGCAAGGTTAAGGTGGTTGACCTGCTGGTGGGCGCCGATTTACGTGTTTATCAGATTATACCGGATGGGAATAACTTTGTTGATTTTAGTCGTTCCATAGCCGATAGGAACACCCCTTTGCCTGATGGCAGCTTTGGTAATGATGTTATTTACAAGAAATATGGTGCCTTTACCCAGGTAACTAAAACATTCTTTGACGAAAAGTTAAAACTATTTGGATCGGTACGGTGGGATTACAACCCTTATTTTGATCCTAAATTTACGCCACGTTTCGCAGCGGTTTACTCGCCAACACAAAACCATAATTTTAGGTTCACGTTCCAGAATGGTTATCGTTTCCCATCATTATTTGAAGCGTTATCTTATGTGAACAATGGCCGTGTTAAACGTGTGGGTAGTTTAGATTTTATTAATAATGGCTTAGGATATTTAGATAACAGCTATACACAACAATCGGTAACAGCATTCAATGCGGCTGTTAAAGCACAGTCTGCCACCGGCGATGACGCCACAGCTTTAGCAAACAGGAACCTGTTGCAGGTAGCCGACTTACCTAAAGCACGCCCTGAACAGATCACTTCATTTGAGGTAGGTTACAAAGGAATCTTCTTTGATAACAAAGTATTTTTGGATGTAGATGCTTATACTAACCGCTACAATGGCTTTTTGGGCCAGGTACAGGTGTTTGTGCCAAACGGAACAACTGTTGGTACAGATGCTGCCGTGTTGAGCATGCTTGACATAAACCGCGACCCTACAACAGCCACATCAACCAACGCTGCCAGCGCAGGACAAAGCCGCTATCGTGTGTATACCAATGCCAAAAACATCTATAACAACTATGGCTCATCAGCCGGCTTAACATATAATTTTTATAAACGATATACCGTATCTGGTAACGTAAGCTTTAATAAACTGAAAGCTCAGCAAACCTCAGATATATTCGTGACCGGCTTTAACACGCCTGAGTGGTCAGGTAACCTTTCCTTTGGCAACCGCGAGGTGGCGAAGAACTTTGGTTTTAATATTGTTTATAAATGGCAGCAATCTTTCCTGTGGGAAAGTCCGTTGGTAACAGGTATGGTTGATGCCATTCACACTTTTGATGCACAGGTAACTTACCGGGTGCCGGTGTATTATGCAACATTCAAGATAGGGGCATCAAATATTTTCAATAAAAGATTTATCCAATATGCCGGCGGACCTACAATTGGTGGCTTGTATTATGTATCTATCACGCTTGATGGATTACTAAGCGGTGCGAAAGATAAATAAGATGTAAAAGCCATGAATCAAGAATTCATGACTTAATATCTTATCAAGATTGTTTTTAGGTGATTTAGTTTTTTAAAAAAGCGGGCGGGTAAACTGCCCGCTTTTTTTGTGGAAATTGATTGTCATGCTGAACGTAGGGAAGCATCTATTTTAAGACATACATATTTAAACAAATCTTTCGCTATTGCTCAGGATGACAGGGGCAAAAAAAAATGACAAGAAAAATCTTGTCATTTTAAAAATCTAATAATCGGAGTTCTAATTTACTCTACCGAATCTCTCAGCATTAAAGCTCCAACTGTTAGGTTTGTGCGGCTATCAATAATTATAGCGCCACCGTTGGCTTTATTTAGTTGGTAAGGATCAAAAGCTAAAGGCTCGGCAGTTTTAATAATAATGCGGCCAATATCGTTCAGCTTAAAATCTTCTGCAAAATCTTTCTCCAGTGTATTTATGTTCACCTTATAAAGAATTTCCTGCACCTTGCAACGCACTGTTTTAGTATTATGTTGCACTAAATAGGTGAGGGATGTATCCAGCGGACGGGTATCCATCCAGCACAGATCGGCCTCAATAGCTTTTGCAACCTGCGGGTGCCCGGCACTGTTTACAATAATATCACCACGGCTAATATCAATATTATCCTGCAGGTGTACGGTTACAGACATGCCTGCTAAAGCCTCCTCCGGCTGTTTATCAAACAATTCAATTTTTGAAATAGTAGAGCTAAAGCCTGAAGGCAGCACAGTTACCTTGTCGTTAACGCGGAATGATCCGCTTGATACGCGACCTGCATAACCACGATAATCGTGCAGAGCCTCTGTTTGGGGGCGTACCACCCACTGTACAGGCAGCCTTGCGTGTGCAGATGAATCATCTATCGTAATCTCCACATTTTCCAGGTGATGTAGCAAGCTGTCGCCGCTGTACCAGCTAATGTTTGGCGATGCGTGAACAATGTTATCACCTTTTAGCGCGCTAACCGGAATGTAGGTTACATTGTTAAGATTAACCTTAGCGGCTAACACTTTATAATCGGCTACTATCTGGTTAAAAACTTCTTCATTGTAGTCTACCATATCCATCTTGTTTACTGCTACTAC
>JAQBNY010000323.1 GCA_028288315.1 Mucilaginibacter sp. | reverse complement strand
TACTGCCGCAGCCTTTTTTAGCAAATAAACTTTTGTACATAATTCGGCCTACGTAAAAAACCGCTGCAATAAATATTAAAATTATAATAATTGCTTGTATGTTCATGCTGCAAAATTAACACTTTATCTTAATACATATTAATACGTACAGATTTTTAAAATAGTATACGTTATTTGTGCATAAAGGCAACGGTGCCACCTACCCAGTCAAAATCTTTATTGTACCTAACGCCTATCATTTTACCGCGGCTTAGCCTTGCCAGGTTAATTGCAAGAGTTGGTGCAGCATCACCATCGGGCCATAAATATAATAAACGTATCTCTACTTTTACTCCGCCATCCGGTGCCTGCAGCACAGGTTCATAAGATACTTTTTCCTGTAAGATCCAGTTTTCCGGGTCTTTAATTTTTTCTATATCATCATCCATAATATCAATGATAACGCCTTGCCCGGCAAAGCTGAACAGTGGTTTTAAAACATAACTCTCCAGGTCATGAGGCATCTCTTTTAACTCATGCAAGAATTGTGTTTTGGGTATGTAATCGCCTTCTAAAAAAGGCAGGGTGAATTTACTGATGCGATAAAACCAGTTGGGGTGGGTTATCCATTCCACATCAAGTGGCTGGCGAATATCAACCACCTTGGTAAATATATCCGGATCGCTTTCTATTTCATCAAATATTAAACGGTTGTACATGCGGCGGATACGTTTCTTTTCTCCTTCATGCATATAAAAAAGCTGATTGCCTTTCTGTATCAAGTCGGCAAGGGATATTACGGGTGTGCCTATGTAACCTTCGGTAATATAAAAATCAGCAGCGGTTTTTTGGTTGGGAGCGTCAATATCTATCAGTACCACTTCGTTAGGCTGGTATGGGCCAATGATGGTTCTTTTGAGCAGGTCCAAATAACTGCATTTGCTTAAATCATTAAAGTAAATGGTTTGGTTACCATGAATATTAAAAGTATGCCTGTAGTTTTCGGCCAGGTGCACCTGGAAACCATACAAAGACGGGAAGCCCTGCATTTCTATCAGCTTTGGCACAATCTTGCCCGTCTCATCTTTACAAACTCCAAAATCAAGCGTTATAAAATGGGGATGGTCATTCTCATTAGCTACTCGCCATTTATCGGGTATTGCCCGTTCGCTTAGCTCCTTAAAATCTGGTTTCAGGATTGTGGCAATAATTTCATTACCGGCCTGTACCAGCTTGTCCTTAAAATCGTCCGTTAAAAAAACAGGCGTTTCCGCAATGCGAAATTTAACAGGGTTTTTAAGATCGGTGTTTAGGTCCACTAAAAAATCAGCATACTTTTCTTCTGTGAAATTTTCATTGTAGGTTTTTCTGGCTGATGGGTTCATAAGTTAAGTATCCTTAATTGTCATCCAACTTTGTATTAGTTCCAGTGAGTTATTGCCCTTATGTTTAACTCTCTTTTGGGCGTTCCCTACGGTCGGGCTTTTCGCTCATACTGCGCGGGCCTTAGCCACAAGGCCGGTATCCGCTGCAATCCCTAACGCGAAACTCAAAATTTTACCTCTCTACCCCTAATTCATTCTTCAATATCCACCTTTTGGTACTTCAGTATTGCCTCATCTAAAAAGTTAGGGATAATTGTATTTTGTGTATGCTCTATCTTATCCGGTTCATCCAGGCGCTCTATCATTTCTTTGTATTTGCCTTCGCCGTGTTTGTTTATTATCTCTTCTTTTTTATGAGCACGTTGTAACATCAGTTTCATTCCTGCGGCATCTGCTTCGGGGTGAAACTGGGTAGCTATAAAATATTCATTAAAACGGACAGCCATTAACGCACGCGGCAAATCAACGTACGGGCGTTCTTTTTCAAGTGCAAGTAGTTCTATGCCTAATTCTTTAAACCTGTTTATGTTAGGGTTAATTACCTGCCAGCTACGTGAGTCTACTGCGTAAAATGGATCGGCTAATCCTTCAAAAACCAGGTCATGCTTGGCTGCTTCTGTCATATGAACGGGTAACACCCCAAATGATGGTAAACGCCTCAAATTAACATCGCCCAGGCCATATCTGCGGCACATGAGCTGGAAAGAATGGCAAACAAAAAGCACATGCTTTTTTTGCGGATTGCTGCTTTGGTTATGCGCCTCCAGATTATCTATCAGCTGGAAGTATTTTTTTTCCCATTCAGTTCCTTCGCTATCCAGCGGATTGCCGGGGCCGCCGCTTGATATGTAAACCTCAAAGTTTATATCCGGTACCTGCACTTTGCGGCGCACATCAAAAACTTCGTATTTTAAATTAAGGTTGTGCTTAACCTTATAACGATCCAATATATCACGGAAACCACGCATTCCCTCATTCTCAATGCCATCATACAAGTCAAGTATGGCAACCCTTATTTCCGGTTTATCTGTATTCATCTCTAATAATTATTGTTTAGCCTCACATAAATCCTCTCCAAAGAAGAGTACTTCCTTTTTTGAACCCTCTCCTTTGGAGATGGCAGGGTGAGGCCTATATTCCCTTTAATGTTTGCGATGTTATATAATCCACTACATCTTCAAAGTTATTGTTTTGGTTGTAAACGGCCAACTGCCTGTCGGCACCGGTACCATTCTCCAGTATCTTAAGCGCGTATTGCAGATCATCGCGGCAACCCAGGTCGTCTACTACATCGTCAATAAAATCAAGCAGTTCCAATATAAGCGCGCGGGTATTTACTTCAAGCTCTTTTCCAAAATCTATCAATTTGCCGTCTATACCATAACGGGCAGCGCGCCATTTATTTTCATTTATCAAAGCCCTGTTGTAGGTGATAAATTTCATGTTTTGCTGGCGCAATTTGTACAGCTTGGCACAAATGCACTGGAAGAGGGCCACAAAGGTCATGGTCTCATCTATCAGCATTGGGCAATCGCACACCCTGAATTCGATAGTTTCAAAGAAGGGGTGCACACGCAAATCCCACCATATTTTTTTGGCATTGTCAATACAGTTGGTTTTTACCAACAGTTTAACGTAATTGTCATAATCTTCAATACTGGCAAAATAATCGGGTATACCCGTACGAGGGAACTTATCAAACACCTTGGTGCGGAACGATTTATAACCGGTATTGCGCCCTTCCCAAAACGGTGAATTGGTAGATAGCGCATACACATGCGGCAAAAAATATCTGGCCTGGTTAGCAATATTAATAGCCAAATCCCTCGACTGGATACCTACGTGCACATGTAAACCAAAAATAAGGTTTGAGCGGGCGGCCTCCTGCAGTTCATCCACTATCTCAAAATACCTCGGATGATCTGTTATTAGCTGGTGTTGCCAGTGCGAGAAGGGATGTGTACCCGCTGCCCCAATGCGCAGGCCAATATCACCGGCCAGTTGCGCCACAGTTGTGCGTAGTTTGCCAACCTCTTTACGAGCCTCGGCGGTATTACGGCAAATGTGAGTGCCAACCTCCACAACAGCCTGGTGCATTTCGGCCTTTACCTGGTCCTCATGGATTTTTTGTGCACTATCAACAATTTTTTGCTCATGAGATTTCAGCTCCCTGGTAACAGGGTCAATCACCATAAATTCTTCTTCAACACCTAAGGTAAACTTGTTCATAATTGGTTAGAGGTTATGGTTTAAATATCTTCCTTTATATATCGACTAACCCAGTTTTGCTTCGCTCAATAATCCTCTCTCCCCAAGCGGAAAGAGGGCCTTTAAGTTTCTTTACCCTATCTACAAGGTAGAGAAAATCGATCAGCGTAGCGTAGTCGGGGTGAGTGCAATTCAATTATTTCTTAGCCTTTTCAAATACCTCATCTTTCGCTGAAACAGACTTTGTTTTTTTAGGTCTCAGTTTAACTTCCTCATCTATAGCATGGTTCATAAGACTTACAGAAACATCTTTGGCTTTAGAAGCTTTTACAGCAGTAATTAATGGAGATCCTGCTACACTTGATTTAACATACTGACCCCAGGTTAAGTTATCACGATCGTCTTTTTGTGCTTTAGCACGTTCAATGGCGTAAGTGGCAGCAGTTTCAACCACCCATTCAAAATTATCCTGGCCAACGCTGGTTACTTCGGCGTCAGGAGCGGGGTTGCAAAAATCTATAGCGTAAGGGATGCCATCACGTACGGCAAATTCAACCGTGTTAAAATCGTAGCCTAAATACTGGTTCAGTTGCAATACATAGTTGGTGATTGTATCCAGCATTTTTTTAGATGCAGGTGCCTTGCCATGGTCATAACGCAGGTGATGCGGGTTGCGTGGTTCGTACTGCATAATATGCACATGCTTGCCGCCAATACAATAACAGCGAAAATAATCGTCAAAAACAATCTCTTCCTGCAGTAGCATTACCAGTTGGTTAGTTTGGGCGAATTTGTCCCAAAGGTCTTCTCTGTTGCTTATTTTGTAAACATCGCGCCAGCCGCCACCGTCAAACGGTTTCATGTAAGCGGGGAAACCTACGTAATCAAATATCGCATCCCAATCCAAAGGAAATGCCAGGTTACGGAAAGATCTGTCGGTTGTGCCATTGGGGTGGTCTTTTGACGGTAACAACGCCGTTTTTGGCACCGGGATACCCAGTTTTACTGCTAAGGCGTTGTTGAAAAATTTTTCATCGGCGCTCCACCAAAATGGGTTATTAATAACGGCGGTACCGGTAATAGCCGCGTTTTTTAAGGATGCGCGGTAAAATGGTACATCCTGAGATATACGATCAATAATTACCGAGTAGCCCAACGGTTCGCCCTGCATTATCTTATCAATACGTACAAATTCAGCACAGATATTTTTTTCGGCCTTTTCATTTATACGGTCAACAAATGCTTGTGGGAACGAGTTTTCCTGTCCAAATAAGATGCCTATCTTTTTCATGTCAGAATAATTTATCGTGTAGGTATATATTATGTCGCCAAAAACCAGCGTTTCAATGTCAAGGTTAAGTTGGGGGGCGGCGGTGTATTGGTTGGTTAAAACAATACTGTAATATACCAGGATTGCATGTAATTGTCAATAGCGTGCCAAATAATTATGTTATAGATACTTATTAACAACTATAAAGGTATTTTTGTGCCTTTTAATAATTTATATTGCCATGTACTACAGTACAGATACTGAAATGAAGATTGCTGAACAGGAACTTACCATAGCATCAAAAATACTTGAACGTGAAGTTACCTGCACTTTGCTAACGCCCGAAGAAGGCACTGTAGCAGAGCCCTTAAATTTACTATTACTAAACGACGGACAGGAACTGGAAAACCTGAACCTGATAGAAACCCTTGAATATTTATACGAAAGGAACTGTTTAAAACCTATTGCAGTTGTTGCTATACATGCCGGTGAAGAGCGCATACAGGAATACGGAGTAGCCGGTAAGCCCGATTTTAAAAAGCGCGGCGCCAAAGCCGGCCTTTATACCCAATTTGTAATAACGGAACTGTTGCCTTTTATTAAAGAGCATACTGGTATAGAGGATTTTGCAAGCACTGCTTTCGCCGGGTTTTCGCTGGGTGGCTTAACCGCTATGGATATTGCCTGGAACAACCCGCAATTGTTTGATAAGGTGGGTGCGTTCTCTGCCTCGTTTTGGTGGAGAAGTAAGGACCTGACTAAAGGTTATACAAATGACGACCGTATTATGCACAGCGTTATTAAAAACACCTCAGATAAACCTAAACTGAAATTTTGGCTGCAAACAGGTACCAAAGATGAAACCGCCGACCGTAACAACAATGGGATTATTGATTCTATTGACGATACAATTGATATTATAAAAGAATTGCTTGCCAAAGGTTACGAACGTCCTGCTGATATCCAGTACATGGAGGTTGTAGGCGGAACTCACGACCCCGAAACATGGGCCAAAGCTATGCCTAAATTTTTGAACTGGGCTTTTGGGAAGTAGTAAACACACCACATTGTCATACTGAACGAAGTGAAGTGTCTGATAGACGATTTGCCTGTTTGCAAATAGATTCTTCGTTCCTCAGAATGACAGGTTTGTTTATGCCCGTTATTGCCATTATTACACATATCTGTGTGTTATCCAACAATTAACTCTCCATCAAACAATTGTAAAAAGCCGTCTTCGTTTTTTAATACCGTTTCTAAACCGTATCTTTGCGCCAAATTTAGAGGCCGCATTTTATGCAAAAAATAAGAAATATAGCGATCATCGCACACGTTGACC
>JAQBNY010000112.1 GCA_028288315.1 Mucilaginibacter sp. | reverse complement strand
GTAGTATTTGGTGTGGTTAATATTGGCTTGTTTTATTTAAACTACCTTGTACTCATACCTCATTTTTTAGATAAAAAGAGGTATAAACTATATGCATTATATGTTATAAGTGCTATTATACTTATTGGCTTGTGCAAATATGGTTTGGCAGTGGTATTTAAGCCAATTACCTATGTACGTATGCACAAGCCCATTGGCTTTTGGCAATATGCATTCAGTACTACTTTCACTAGTATTATATTTATCTTTTTAAGTACAGTTTTAAAGTTTACGGTTGATTGGTTTCTGAACGAGCGCATCCAACGCGATCAGGAAAACCAACGTTTAAGTGCCGAACTGTACTTTATTAAATCGCAAATCAATCCGCATTTTTTGTTTAACTCTTTAAATAGTATTTACTCACTGGCCTATCAAAAGTCTGATACCACACCCGAGGCTATTTTAAAGCTATCAGAAATTATGCGGTACATGCTTTATGAGTGTAATGACAATAAGGTAGAGCTGGCCAAAGAACTGCAATACCTGCATAACTATATTGATCTGCAAAAAATTCGTTTCGGCAACAAGGCTTTTATTGATTTTGAAGTGCATGGCGAAATTACTAACCAGTATATTGTACCATTGTTGCTCATATCTTTTATAGAGAATGCTTTTAAACATGGCATAGCAAATGACCCAATTATGCCAATAAGCTTAAGAATAAACCTGGAAGATGGGAAACTATACTTCTTCATTCAAAACAAAAAACATTCTCATAACCGCGATGCTTCCGGAGGGATAGGCTTAATGAATGTTAAGCGCCGGTTAGATCTTTTATATCCCGAAAAATATAATTTAAATATTCGTGACGAAGCGGATACTTATACTGTTCAATTATCCTTAGTTTTATAATATGATAAGATGCCTTGTAGTTGATGATGAGCCGCTGGCTTTGAATATACTGGAAGATTACATTTCCAAAATGCCTTTTCTGCAATTAATAAAAGCCACAACTAATCCAATCGAGGCCCTTACATTAGTGCAGCAAGGAGATATTGACCTTGTGTTTTTAGATGTACAAATGCCCGAGCTTACCGGCATACAGTTTTTGCGCATAGCAAATGGTAAAGCAAAAGTGATATTAACCACAGCTTACCCGCAATACGCGTTAGAAGGTTATGAACTTGATGTGGTTGATTATTTGTTAAAACCAATAGCATTTGACAGGTTCTTTAAATCGGCCCAAAAGGCGCAGGGGATTATACAGCCTGCCACCGCAAAACCGGTTGCATCAGCAGAACCCGTGCAAAAGGACGACTTTTCTAACGATTTCATATTCGTTAAAACCGAGCACAAAATTCAAAAGGTATACCTGCACGATATTCTGTTTATAGAAGGATTGAAGGATTACATTTCTATTTTTACCCCTGCCGAACGCATTATTACCCTGCAGAACATGAAAAAGATGGAAGATGCCTTGCCCGAAAAGCATTTTATACGTGTACACAAATCATATATTGTATCTATTAATAAGATTGACAGTATAGAACGCAGCCGTATTTTCATTGGCGATAAGATAATTCCAGTAGGAGATACCTATCGCGAAGATTTCTTTAAAATAGTAGACGGGAAGAATATATAAGGCTATTAACTATTGCAAATACAAAGTTCATGGGCGTTGCCTTTGGCCGGGCTTTACACTTATACTGCACAGGCCTTAGCCACACTGCCGGTATCCGTTTCAATCCCTAACGCAAAAGCCTTGGCATATTACAACACCTGTTGCGTCATTATCCTAATCTCCTTCGGATAATAATTATTGATCCGGTTTGGCAATAACTTTGCCCAACCTAAAGCATGCCCCTCATAGGTCATCAAGCTCCAGCCTTTACCTGTAATAGTAATTTCTATATTATCCCTGCGCAGGTACTGAATAGCTTGTTCCTTGTTTAAAGGAGTAGATAATACAGCATCCTTATTAATAGCTAAACTCAAAGCCAGTTCATGGTCGGGTATCAGATCGTTTCCCGCCAGCTTGCCAACCCTTACACCCGATTTTTTAATATAAAGGTGGCGGTGCAAAATATTAAGACTTTCTTTATGCTCCCGGTTAATGGCCAGCCAGTCGTCATTCACTTTAAAAAAGTAAAAGTCGTCCGCATTATTAATATAGGCTTTTACCAGATCCATTTCTTTGGCCGGTAATTTTTGCTGCCCGTTGTTTTTATAATTTGATAATCCGCCGCTGCTTGTCTTTTTGCGCAGGCAACTTGCAAACAAACCCTCGCCCTTTACCTTACCCGGATAAAAGCGATAACCCCATGCTTTTTTTATCGGCGATTCTGTTTCAACAATACCCCACTCCTTATATATAGGTATCCTCACGCTTTCAAGGTCAAATTCCGTACATAGCCAATCCAGTATATCTTCATTCTCCTGATGCGAATAAGAGCAGGTACTATATATAAGGTATCCATCTTCCTTTAATGCCGGGTAAATGTCGGCCAATATCCGTTCTTGTCGCTGATGGCAAAGATTAACATTCCCTTCACTCCATTCATTCATAGCGGCCGGGTCTTTCCTGAACATGCCCGAACCGGAGCATGGCGCATCAACCAATATAATATCAAAAAAACTATGGATGCTGTTAAAATCTTTCGGATCGTTATTGGTAACTATTACGTTTGATGTTCCCCAGCGGCTAAGGTTATCAGTTAATATAGGTACACGTGTTTTTATAATTTCGTTTGCCACCAGCAGATCGCTGCTCTCTAAAGCAGAATTTAGCAAGGTGCTTTTTCCGCCAGGAGCTGCACACAAGTCTAAAACTTTTACCGGTTCATCTTTTTCAGGGCGGATAGTTTTCATGATATGATCAATAAACATTGACGAGGCCTCCTGTACATAGTAAGCACCGGCATGAAAAAGCGGATCAAAAGTGAAAGAAGGGCGGGTATCTAAATAAAAACCTTCGGCACACCAGGGCACTTGCTGGTCCGTTTTTATGGTAGCGGGCTTAAATGGGTTAATTCTGATAGAAGTTAAAGCAGCTTCAGATTGATGAGCCTCAACAAAATTTTGGCGATCAAAGCCTGGTTCCTGCTCTAATGATTCTAAAAAACGCGTCGGGAAAGTGTAATTATCCATATCTGTTTCAAATTTACGCAAATTTTTACGCTGCAATTTCATCGTTATAATATACCTGTGCATGCTTATTTGTGGTAAACAAGTGTTTTAACGGGTAGTAGTTACCCCGCTTTTGCTTTAGCATTCAGCGAGTTATATAATTGTTTCAATTATTTGAAAATTTCTTTGGGCTGATAGGTGTTTTCTCCTTACATTTGTATCCGCTCAAAGAAAAAGGGCGTTGTTTTTTGAAGATTTAGCGAATAAAAAATATTTAAATAAAAGTGAAATTTCACTTGACAGAAATACAAATTATTTGCACCTTTGCAGCCCGTCAAAACGGAAACGAAAGTCGGGTTGTTGATTGAGGAAAGCGGCTTTAAAATAATAAAAAATAAAGTTTGCAAATTCAGAAAAGGTTTCTACCTTTGCAATCCCAAAACGAGGGAGAAAAAATCGGAAACGGTTTTGGAAAAAGAGTTAAAGTTGAGAGCGAATCTCAA
>JAQBNY010000105.1 GCA_028288315.1 Mucilaginibacter sp. | reverse complement strand
CAGAAATGGCAAGCTTTTCTACCCATTCGCTGTCATTAATATTTAACACCCCGGATATATTGAATAGTGGTGCAGTAAGCGTCATTACCCAGCTAATGGAAAGCAGCAACAGAACACGGGTGATCATGGCCATAGCTAAACCCAACTTCCGACCTTTCTCTTGCTCGTTTTTAGGTAGTTTATCGGCCAGTATAGATATGAATATCACATTATCAATACCTAAAACTATCTCTAAAAGTGTTAACGTAATAAGCGACAACCAGGCTTCCGGGTTGGTAAGTATTTCCATAATGATTAGGTCTTTTTAAACAGCCCTAAAATAGCAAAACCCCTGCCGTAATGACAAGGGTTTTACAAATAAGCTAATTTTTATGGTTTAAAGCTATTAGTTGAAATTTATTGCACCAAAGTTTGCAATAATAGTGATCTTATTGTCGCTGTTGCTTTTACCGATATAACCTTTGTATGTTTTGGTTGACGAATATCCCCGCTCTTCATCTGATGGTGTTTTCGAGGTAACTTTTGCCTTCCCACTGTTATTATCAAATCCGCCCATTTTACTGGTCACATCAAATATAAAGTTATCGCTTTCCTTAAAATCCAAGTTCACCTTGGTAAACTGTGCATTAATATTTATACTCTTGGTGTTCTTATCAATAGACGCAATGTTTAGCTCTTTACCAAATTTCACATCCATATCTGCAGATCCTTTGATCTTATCAATATCTACAGTTGAGAAACCAAAATTAGCATCAGCATTATTAAGTACGCCTATATTAAACTTACTGTATTGCACTTTTAATTTACCCCCATTAAAAACCTCAATGGTTGATGTGTTATCCTGCGTGAAGCTGATAGATATATCGTTTTGAGTATTGGTAAGCTGCTGCGCAATCAGATTGCCAAACTGCACCTTTATTGTTGCCTTGCCAGACAGATCAGGCAATATAACAGCACCAAACTGATTATTAATATCTATTGCATTACCGGCTGGCATATAAACAGTGTAGTTTATATCTATTTTTTGCTTGTTGTTATTGTGTGATTTAGCACCACTTGCAAGGTTGGTTCTGAATGAAACAACGTTTCCTACTTTGCTATCGCTGATGCTTGAGCCTTCAATCATATCATTAACAGCTTCTTCATTGCTGGAGCTAAATTTCATTTGCACATCAACCTTAAATTCGTTTTTGTTCCAGGTGTTAACTGTTACTTTGCCAAACTTGTTAACTATCTGCAGTATATCGTTAGCATCAACACTATAGCTTTTGCTGTAATTTTTTACTTTCTCAATGATCTCGCCGCTGGCAATTTGCTTTTTATATTCTTCGTCAGACATATTACTGTCTGAATTATTAAAGCTGTTGTTCATATCTGGCACCATGCCACTAAAGCTGCCAGAAAAGTCTTTTCCAAAATCTTTAAACTTAATGTAAAACTTCTTATCAAAGTCCTTCATTTTAACAAATACCTGCTTATTTATTTTGCTATTCATTACAAGCAACTGCTTGTGCATGTCGGCCATTTTAAAGTTAAACCTGGCCATGTTTTGTTTAAACTCTGCCTTATCAAACTTTTTATTGAGTTTGTACTCCTTATTTGTCTTAAATTCTTTATTCAGTTTATAATTTTCGGGAGGTAGCGGCGGGGAAGGCAATGTATCCTGCGCAAATGCCTGGGCGCTTATGGTTAGTATGGCAATAAAGGCAAATAGCCTGTTAAATATCTTGATTTTCATTTTGCTGATCTTTTTTACTTTGATTAAACTGTTCAATTACACTCAGTTGCTGATTAAGCACCTCTGTTTGTATTTGCAAGTTCCGGATCATTGCACGTAAAACACGTTCCTTATTAGGGCTGGTAGCTAAATCTGTATTTAGTTTTATATAAGTTGCTTGCATTTTGGTTATTTCGGCGCTAAACTCTTTGTACAGCTCCGGATCAAACTTGGCAATTGCTTTTAGTTCGATACGTTTGGTTGCTATGAGCGATGCATATTGTACTTGTTGTTTAGCATAAGTTGGGTTAATGGCGGCCAGGTCAACTTCTCCGCTGCTTTTTTGGCTTTGTATATACACTCCGAAACCTATTCCCATAACTACCACTATCATTGCGGCTACCCTTAGCACGAAACCAAGCGAGAATGTTTTTGCTTCGCGCTTTTTTGGCAGCTTTTGCTCCTCATCCCAGGCGTCCAGTTCTTTTGAAATGTTATTCCAAATGTCTGCACGTGGTTCCAGGTCGTCAAATTCTTCCTTATTGTTGCTAATAAAATCTTCAAGCCGCTTACTCATTTCTTTATTCCTTTCCTTGTTAATATTTCGCTCAGCTTACGCTTTGCACGCAAAAACTGTGTGCGCGATGTATTTTCACTAATATGTAATACTTGTCCTATCTCTTCATGGTCATATCCTTCTAACAAATAAAGCGATAGAACCACCCGGTAACCTTCTGGTAATTCTTTTATGGCTTCTTTAACCTGTGCAACCTGGTACTGTATGTCTTCATCGTTCCATTCCTCCTCGTCGGCTATATTATCCAGTAAACCATCATCAATCTCAACAAACTCCAGTTTTCTTTTGCGCAAAAGATTTATTGAGCGATGTACTACAATTTGTTTAAGCCATAACCCAAAAGTTGTTTCCTGCCTAAAATCCTTCAGCCTGTTAAAAGCATCAGTAAATGCTTCCTGTAAAACATCTTCCGCCTCGCCAATATTGCCCACTATTCTAAAGGCGACGTTTAGCATCGCTTTTGAATATAGTCGGTACAACTCGTAGCAGGCTTTTTTACTCCCCTGCTTACACTCAACCACCAGGTTGTAATGCTTATCAACGTATACAGCTTCCAAATTAATGACAGGTTTCAGATTAAATGACGCAGGCCATTTCACAACGTTGCACAACGAGTGAAAATAATTTCAATATCTGTCTTATAATCAAATGTCCAATATAACAAAAGCCTTTGAAGTTGCATTGGTACCGGCGGTTGGGTTACCGCAGTAGGTATTAAAGCCTGCCTAAGTAATTGCAGAAAAAGCTTGGGAAAACTATTATCTAACTAACAGTAGCTTATCCCCTTATAACTTATTAATGTTTGCCACTTGCCGAATATTAGTTTTCCAGCAATCCCTTCATTAATGATTTCCATTGCGGAAGGGACATGCCTTCTCTTGCACTTAACGCAATTATGGTATTGCGTACAGTATCAAATAAGCCGGTTTCGGTATTGTTTGGTGTTTCGTTTCGGCCATGCACCGCAGCGCTTACCTGGTTCTGGTAGCGTTCAACAATAAAAGTACTGGTTGCAGTGTGACTAAAAAAGTGGGCTATAGTTTTATCGGGATGCTTGGGGTTAGTCACCGGCCTAACTGTCATGGTTATATATTCGCTTTCGGCTTCTTCATTTATATTTTCTTCCATAGCCTCTATACGCACCCATTCAAAACCATCTCCGGCTAACGGACCAGGACCTGGTATATCAATAGAAAATAGGTCGCCTACTTCTGCCAGCTTATAAACCTCATTGCCCTGTGTATCAGTAATGGCAAACTTAGAAGATAGCGGGCCACTATAATGGTGCCATTGCGAAATGTCCTTTAACCTGTTTTTAGCCAGCAAAAACAAATGATGTGCCTCTTGCCGGGTTGGTGTATTAACAACATGTAAAATATCTGTTTGCTGCCCCTGAATTTGTGGTGGTATATTTTCGTTTGCGTTGGCCATAATAGTCGGTTTATTAATAATAACACCATTTATATTATACTGTTTGCCGTTAATATTAGGGTAATGAATTATGCTTGCCAGACTTAAATTACCTAGCAGTTAAAAAATTATTTGACAAAAAGCTTTCTAAAATTGGGATATTAACTAAAAGTGTGTACTTTCATATTACCAATTATACCAAACAAGTAATGAACTGTACTTCTTTTAAACTGTTGCTGGCGTTGCCGCTATTTGTATGTACGGCTACCAATTCTTTTTCGCAAAACCTGCAAGGCGATACTGATCTTCATGAAAGTATGTTAGAAAACACCGTTGTTAGTTATTATAATGCTACCAACGACCAGTCGCGGCTATATAATGGCCCGCAATATTCTTTCTACGACCCTGCGGTTAAGGGGAATGCCTATTTGTTTGATAACAATAGTTTTACTCCCGGTTCAATTGAGTATGATGGCTTTTCATTCAAAAGCGTACCCATGATGTATGATATTTTTAAAGATTATGTGGTTCTGCTTTTACCCGATAAATCTGCTAAAATTAGCCTGTTGAGCGAAAGGGTGCAAAATTTTGATTGGCTGGATCATCATTTCGTTTACATTAACACAGATACTTTAAGCAAAAATAAAGGCGTAGCTACCGGCTTTTACGACCAGGTATATAAAGGCAAAATAGAGTTGTTGGTGAAAAGGTCAAAAAACATTAAAAACTCATCGGGTCCAGCTGGCGCCGAAAGCTCTTTTACTTCTAAAAATGATATATACATAAAAAAGGATGGTATTTACAGCCACATCAACAGCCAGGCCTCGCTACTTAATACTTTAAAAGATAAAAAGGAGGAGTTAAAGCTATACATCCATAATAATCAGATACAATTTGATAGCGACCAAGAGCAGGCTATGATAAAAGTAGCAGCTTATTATGATCAGCTAACCCCTTTCATCACCAGGAACAAGGAGAGTGAGAGAATATTTGTAGCTAACTAATCTATTCGCAAAAAAAACACAGAGCTATTGAAGCTCTGTGTTCTCTATAAAAATTTTCTCTGCGCCCTCTTTGTTAACAAAGAGGTTTTTTTTGTAATTAAATCATTCCTCTACCAGAAGAATGAATATAAAGCAACAATTATACCACCTACTATTAGTGCACCGGCAGTGAATGCTCTTGATGTTTTAAACATTGATGCATCAATTTCTAATCCATTGGCTATAACACCTTTGGCACCATCAATTTTTGATATGATGTACATACCTATAACGCATATTAGAAAAACAAAGCCCATTCTGTCAATAAAAGGAATTTCATATACTCCTTTTCCGTTCATTTTAGAAAATCCATAAGGCGACAAAAAAGCCAGGTTTGCATAGTACGGCAAAAACTTAAATACTACCGAAAACACAAAGCCTCCAATGGTGGCAAATAATGCCGCGTTTGAGGTAGCTTTTTTCCAGAAGAACCCTAAAATAAACATGGCAAATATACCCGGCGATACAAAGCCCGTATATTCTTGTATATACTGAAAGCCCTGCT
>JAQBNY010000081.1 GCA_028288315.1 Mucilaginibacter sp. | reverse complement strand
GGTGCCGATTATCAGGCAGTTTGGGATGCATCAGACCGCGACCATTGGATGATTGCTGAAGAAGCAAAAGAATTTGGTATGGTTGATGAAATTTTAAAAGGAAGCAAACAATAATTAATTACTGTGTTATAACATTGTAGTTTAATACGTTGGCACTGTGTTATGAACAAACTATTGATTATTTTAGATAAATTTACAAGCAGATGAATAAGAACAGCAAGGAGATCAGGTGCTCGTTTTGTGGCGCAGGTAAACAGGATTCCCTGATGCTGATAGCCGGCCTTGACGCGCACATTTGTGATAAATGTGTGAACCAGGCTAACGAGATACTTGCCGAAGAGTTGAAGGTACGTAAAGTAAAAGCATCTCCGGCTGCACCTGCTATACTGAAACCTACTGAAATAAAAGCACATCTTGACCAATATATTATTGGCCAGGACGATGCTAAAAAAGTGTTATCGGTAGCAGTATACAACCATTACAAGCGGTTAAACCAGCGTGTTGATAAAGATGAGGTGGAGATTGAAAAATCAAACATCATTATGGTGGGCGAGACTGGTACTGGTAAAACCTTATTGGCAAAAACCCTGGCTAAAGTGCTTAATGTTCCATTTTGCATATGCGATGCTACAGTACTAACAGAAGCCGGCTATGTAGGTGAGGATGTGGAAAGCATACTAACCCGTTTATTGCAATCTGCAGATTATGATGTAAATATTGCCGAACGAGGCATTGTATATATTGATGAGGTAGATAAAATTGCCCGCAAAAGTGATAATGCATCTATCACACGTGATGTAAGCGGCGAAGGCGTGCAACAGGCATTGCTGAAAATACTGGAAGGTACTATGGTTAATGTACCACCACAAGGTGGCCGTAAACATCCCGATCAAAAAATGATCACGGTAAATACCAGCAACATCTTGTTTATTTGCGGTGGTGCCTTTGATGGTATTGACAGGAAAATAGCTAACCGCTTGCGTACACAAACGGTAGGTTACAAACTAAAGGGTAATGATGGCGAGGTTGATATGAAAAACCTTTATAAATACATTACTCCGCAAGATTTGAAATCTTTTGGCTTAATACCCGAACTAATTGGCCGTTTACCTGTGCTTACATACCTTAATCCGCTGGATAGGGAAGCTTTGCATAACATCCTTACTGAGCCTAAAAATTCTCTGTTAAAACAATACAAAAAGCTGTTTGAATATGAGGGTGTTAAGTTAGAGTTTGATACAGATGTATTGGATTTTGTGGTAGATAAGGCTATGGAATTTAAATTAGGTGCCCGTGGCTTACGCTCTATATGCGAAGCTATAATGATTGATGCCATGTTTGAGTTTCCGTCTAAAAAGGATATGAAACGATTAAACGTTACCCTTGATTATGCAAGAGAGAAGTTTGAAAAATCTGACCTTAAAAAGTTAAAGGTGGCTTAACAATAACAATATAGTTTAAACTTATTATTGTATATTACAACACTAACCCTGGTGCAACGCCGGGGTTTGCTGTATAAAAAGGTTTTTATAAATTGATGCACCAACAATAAGGTGCCAAATATAAAAGAGCATATGAACGAAGAATTAGATATAAAGAAAGACGAATCCGTAATCGGCGGAAAAAAATTAAAAGAAGTTTCATCACCAATAAAATCAGGGTTAAAGACTAAAGAAGCTATTGTGGCCAATTGGTTGCCTCGCTACACCGGCAGACCCCTTGATAGTTTTGGCGAGTACATTATCCTAACCAATTTCTCTAAATACCTACAGCTGTTTTCTGATTGGAATGACAACGCGCCAATTATGGGACTTGATAAACCAATGCAAAGTGTAACAGCTAACGGTATTACTATTATTAACTTTGGGATGGGTAGCTCTGTAGCTGCTACCGTAATGGATCTGTTAACAGCTATACATCCAAAAGCTGTTATATTTTTAGGCAAATGTGGCGGCTTAAAAAAGAAAAACAATGTAGGCGACCTGATACTCCCAATAGCCGCTATAAGAGGCGAGGGTACATCAAATGACTACTTACCTGCCGAAGTGCCTGCGCTGCCTTCATTCGCTTTGCAAAAGGCTATTTCGACCACCATACGTGACCTTTCCCGCGATTACTGGACAGGTACCTGCTATACCACTAACCGCCGGGTTTGGGAGCACGATAAAGTATTTAAAAAATATTTAAAAGAACTGCGTGCAATGGCTGTAGATATGGAAACAGCTACCATATTTACTACTGGTTTTGCCAACAAGATACCAACGGGTGCATTGCTGCTGGTGTCAGATCAGCCGATGATACCGGAAGGGGTTAAAACTGCCGAGAGTGACTCAAATGTTACCTCACAATATGTGGAAACCCACCTGCGTGTAGGTATTGACTCATTAAAACAGTTGATAAATAATGGATTGACTGTTAAGCACTTGAAGTTCTGATTCGGTGAATGGTTAATTGAGTTGATTAGGTGAGTAGTTCCTGCGCACTCACTATTCACTTAATCAACTACTCACTAAATGTAAATTCTGACAATTCTTAAAGCTATAATTTCCGGTTTCTGACAGAATATTTGCTAATTTTGATTTCTACTCTGTTTCGTATACAGGGTAAGTAGTATTTAAATTTATGTGGCACAATAATATACTCGAAACCATAGGCAATACGCCAATGGTGAAACTTAACAAGGTAGTAAAAGACATTCCCGCTACTGTTTTAGCCAAAATAGAAACCACTAATCCTGGTAATTCTATTAAGGACCGTATGGCTCTTAAAATGATAGAAGATGCCGAAAAAAGCGGTAAGCTTAAACCAGGGGGAACTATTATTGAAGGTACATCAGGTAATACTGGTATGGGTTTAGCCATTGCGGCTGTTATAAAAGGCTATAAATGTATTTTCACCAGTACCGATAAACAATCAAAAGAAAAATTTGATGCCCTGCGTGCTTTTGGCGCCGAGGTAATTGTTTGCCCTACCAACGTTGAGCCCGAAGATCCACGCTCTTATTATTCTGTTTCATCACGCCTGGAGGCGGAAGTTCCAAACTCATGGAAACCAAACCAGTACGATAACTTATCAAACTCGCAGGCACACTATGAGCAAACAGGGCCCGAGATATGGGAGCAAACTGAAGGTAAGATTACTCACCTTGTAGTAGGAGTGGGCACCGGCGGTACCATATCTGGTACAGCTCGTTTTTTAAAAGAAAAGAATCCGGCCATACAGGTTTTAGGTATTGATACTTATGGCTCGGTATTTAAAAAATACAAGGAGACAGGCGAGTTTGACAAGAACGAAATATATCCATACATAACCGAAGGTATTGGGGAAGACTTTTTGCCTCAAAATGTTGATTTTAGCCTGATTGACCACTTTGAAAAAGTGACCGATAAAGATGCAGCATTAATGACCCGCGAGATAGCCCGCAAGGAAGGGATTTTTGCCGGTAACTCAACAGGCTCTGCCGTGGCAGGTGTACTGCAAATGAAAGATAAATTTAAAGAAGGCGATGTAGTGGTGGTTATTTTTCCCGATCATGGTACACGCTACCTGGGTAAGATGTATAACGACGATTGGTTGCGCGACCGTGGTTTCCTGAAAGAAGAAAAGCTTACTGCCCGCCATATCATCAGTAAAAAAGAAAGCCAGGAGATTGTTACTATAGATTGTGAAAAAACTGTTTTAGAGGCTATAAACACTATTAAATCACTTAACATAAGCCAGATACCGGTTACCCAAAAAGGTATGGTTATAGGTAAAATTACCGAAAGTGATATCCTTGATTCATTAATGGAAAACCCGGGCATTAAATCGCAGCCTATTAAAAGCATATCAACTGCTCCGTTCCCTTTTATTGATATGAATACTTCTATTGATAGGATCTCCAGTATGATCAACAAGGATAATATAGCGGTGCTTGTTGAGGATGGTAACGGTAAAATTGAGATCATCACTCAGTATGATATTATCAACGCGATATCGGCATAGAGAAGTAAGAGATTAAGGCCAAATAAAAGCTGAAAGGCTTTAACTGTAGAGACACAAATATATTTGTGTCTCTTTTTGTTTTACCTAATTTGCCATCCTTAGCGATAGCGAAGGATCTATTGACATGCTTGTAAATGATTAGATGTTATTATCTGCACATCTGCATACCCCCACATCTGCACATCTTCCTCACCACTTCTTGAATATCACAAACACCGCCAAAACTATCAGTCCAAAACCAACCAAATGATTCCAGCCAAGCTTTTCGGTTTTGAAAAATACCAGTGTAAATACCATGAAGATGGTGAGTGTAATAGCTTCCTGTATAGTTTTAAGTTGAACCAAAGTAAAAGGCCCGCCATCGGCTTTAAAGCCAATGCGGTTTGCCGGCACCTGGAAGACATATTCAAAAAACGCCAGTCCCCAGCTAATGAGAATAACAGATATCAAACCCAAATTCTTTCCCCACTCGTACTCTTTAAACTTTAAATGGCCATACCAGGCAAAAGTCATAAAGGTGTTGGATATAGTAAGAAAAAGAATAGTTTTTAATCCGCGCATTGTCTGAATTATATAAATCAGAATTATTAAATTTTAGAATTAACAGAACGTTCAATTATTAATTTTATTGGACAAATCTTAAATCCTCGCATCAGCTATTCCAATCTTTTTTTCGCCAGTTCTTTTGTATAAATTTCGTTAAGCTTTGGTGAGGGATTGATTAGCAGATAAATTCTTGTGCCTTTTTCCCTTGCTAATGGGTTTAAAACTTCGCCGGTTTTATGATAGCTTTCTAACGTTGGACTTATCCTTCTTTCTATGTTGTCGCTATCGTCAACGTAAATAATATACTTTCCATCCAGGTTATCAGGCGCCCAAAGGGTAAAGCTGCTGGCAAGGCTCACCACATCCGGTATGTTATATTTTTTGCGGAAATGATGCAGGGCACCAGCCTCGCCGTAATTATCTGCAAAAATTTGAGTGTGCTTTTGTTGTTCTGGTGTAAGGCTATGATAAGTGTTTGCAACCTTTTGTGCCATTTCCTCCCAGCCCAGCATATCGGCGTAATCCTGTGTTGTTGGGTGCTGCTTTAGGTCTTCCCACTTTGTGGCAAAATTCAAAACTGGCAAATGCGTTTGGGTATATTTGAAAAACCCCAGTGTTGTTTTTAAAGGTAATATAGGCAGCACCAAAGGCAATAATAATAGATTGGGTACAACAAATATTAAAATGGCTGTAATGCGCAATATATAGTAGGTGCGTTTCAATATCCGCTCAAAAGCAAAACCACCGGCAGCAAATAACATAGGGTAAGCACCAAAAATGTAATAGTTTTTACCATTCATTTGCAACAGGAAAAGGAATATTAATATATAAGCGATAGCCAGGTATCTGAATCTGCGTAAACGAAAGGAGAATAAAAGGAACAAAAAGCCGGTAATCCACACAAATAATGCAGGGCCATGAACAAGCAATTGCTGCATTACAAAGTCAAAAGGCTTAACATAGTCCAGCTGTGTTGCCCGCAATATTTTCATGTGGGTAATAACTGGTAAATGGTGCACAAACTGCCAGATTATATTAGGTAGGAATATAACTACAGCAATAAGCGCGGATATTATTACATGTTTATTAAACAGTAACTTACGTTCTTTGCTTATCAGTATACCTATGATAAGCGAGAAGGTAAAGAACGCCATGGTATATTTGGTTAACATGCCAAGGCCCACAGCTGCAACAATCCAGTACAGGTATTTTACATCGGCAGTATTTAAATATTTGGTAAACAGCCAAACGGTTAATACCCACCAAAGCTGGTCAAAAACTACAGGTTGAAACAGATAGCCGCTTGCTGCCATGGCCGGCGAAAATATAAGTGCCAAACAAGCAAGTGTTATGGCAAACCTGCGCCCGCCCAGCTCTACTGTTATACGGCCGGTAAGCCATATAATGCAGGCGCTTGCAAGGGTAGAGAATATTCTGGCTGCCGCAACAGAATGGCCGAAAACAGATAATGTGATTTTTGCCAGTACAGCAATAAAGGGTGGTACTTCTTTATACCCCCAGTCTAAATGATCAGCCAGTACCAGGTGCAAAAACTCATCACGGTGAAACCCGAAATGATTGATAGCAAGCAGGTTTAATACAATTTTTAGTACAACAAAGATCAGTATAAAGGTAGAATATGATGATCTCCGGTTTTTATAAGGCATTGATCAGTTTTAGGTTTGGTGAAGCAGGAAGCCCATTACGAAGGCATAAAGCTATTAAAAATAGTTTAAAGCAAAAAGCTTGAATAGACAAAGGATGAAAGACAAAGAAGTTAGTTAATATTATTCTGCCTTTGTCTTTCATCCTTATATCTTTAGCTCTAAAAATTATACTCTTTTAATTTCGGCGCCTAATGCTTTAAGGCGTTCATCAATGTTCTGGTAACCGCGCTCTATTTGCTCAATATTGTAAATAGTAGATTGCCCTTGTGCAGATAATGCAGCTATCAGTAATGATACTCCTGCACGTATATCAGGCGAGGTCATAGAGATACCACGCAGCTGTACCTGTTTATCAAGGCCAATAACTGTAGCGCGGTGCGGATCGCAAAGGATAATGTTCGCACCCATATCCAGTAACTTATCTACAAAGAACAAACGGCTCTCAAACATTTTTTGATGTATAAGTACTGATCCTTTTGCTTGTGTGGCAACTACCAGCACAATACTTAGCAAGTCGGGAGTGAAGCCCGGCCATGGAGAATCGGCAACGGTAAGTAACGATCCGTCAATAAAAGTATCAATTTCGTAATGGTCCTGCGATGGAATATAAATATCATCACCTCTCAATTCCATTTGTATACCCAGGCGTTTAAACACGTCAGGGATCATCCCCAGTTCATTATATTTAACATCTTTAATAGTGATCTCTGAACCTGTCATGGCAGCAAGGCCAATGAACGAGCCTATCTCTATCATATCCGGCAGCATGCGGTGCTCTGTACCACCCAGTTCGCTTACACCTTCAATTGTTAGTAAGTTTGATGCTATGCCGCTAATTTTAGCGCCCATGCGGTTAAGCATTTTACACAATTGCTGCAGATAAGGTTCACAAGCCGCGTTGTAAATAGTAGTAGTGCCTTTGGCCAGCACAGCCGCCATTACAATATTAGCTGTTCCGGTAACTGATGCTTCATCCAGCAAGATGTAAGTTCCTTGCAGGTTAGATGCATCTACATTATAAAAGCCATTTTCGGGATTAAAATCAAACCGGGCACCTAATTTTTCAAAACCCAGAAAGTGGGTATCCAAACGGCGGCGGCCAATTTTATCGCCCCCAGGTTTTGGGATAGATGCTTTGCCGAAACGCGCCAAAAGCGGGCCCAGTATCATGATAGAACCGCGTAAACCGCCGCCCTTTGTTTTAAATGACTCGGAAGTGAAAAAATCCTGGTCTATTTCTTTAGCCTCAAAAGTGCAGGTATCACGTGATATACGGTCAACTATAACACCCATGTCGCCAAGCAGCTCTATCAATTTGTTAACATCCTGTATGTCAGGTATGTTACTGATGGTCATTTTTTCGCTGGTAAGTAATACAGCCGATATTATTTGTAAAGCCTCATTTTTAGCTCCCTGGGGGATGATTTCGCCTTTAAGCTTTTTACCGCCCTGTATTTCAAATGCGTTTCTCATATTATGTAGTTGGTTTTAGGCCATAGACAATAGTGGATAGTCCATAGTTTGGCAAAGATTAAAAAAGTTATCCAATCTTCATCTATTGACTATTGACTATGGTCTATCGTCTAGTATTTTTTTGAGCCCCCTTGACTGCGGCCGCGGTTATTTTGGTTATTATTATTGCGGGGGTTATTGTTTGTACGGCCACCGCCACCGCCGCCACGGTTGTTTTGGTTGTTTGTACGGCCACGGTTGTTGTTGTTTTGAGTGCCAAAATTATTCGGGCGGAACTCAACTCTATTAAGGTTAATGTTATCTTCCAGTTTCAGTTCGCCGTTTGATAAAGCGTAAAGATCAGACAGGATTGTTTCATCGGCAACAGAATCTTTGTTCCACTGCACGTAGGCCATTTTCATGAAGTTGGCTACAGCTTGTACCATGTGGCGTCTGCGTTCGGGCTCCTCAATGCTTTTGGCCTTCTCTATCATCATCTCTATGGTTTTACCGTAGTGCTTGTATTTTATGCGCTGGTGCGGATATTTAAGCGGCTCGGGCTTTAAATGAATAGCTTCAGGGCTAGGCTTTGGGTATGGTGAATCTACATCTAACTGAAAATCAGATATAATGTGCAGGTGATCCCATAATTTGTGTTTAAAATCGGCCACATCACGCAGGTGAGGGTTTAAAAAGCCCATCAGGTCTATTACTACCTGTGCGTATTTATTGCGTTCTTCTTTGGTTGGTAACGCAACTATGTATTTCACCATATTTTGCACGTTACGGCCGTATTCTGTAAGTAAGAGTTTATTCCTGGTTGAATTATAATCAAACCCGCCAGGCAAATTAGTTAATGCCATGTATATTAATATTTTAAAGTTCGTAAGTGTATGTAAGCTTTTTAGCACATGATCAGTTTCTTAGAACAGAGGGCAGAAACCGGAGCACTAAAATGAATTGTATTGAAGTAGTACAAATATAGTGCAATTGTGTTAATGTACAAATTTGTTAAATGGAGATTTTTTCTCTCGCAAAGACACAGAGACGCTAAGATTTAATATATTGCTTTGCGTCTTCGCGTCTTTGCGTGAAACAATTATACGAAATCAATATGGCCCCAATTACCATCACCTTAATAGATATTTACCGTTTCAGCATCCCAATGGAGCCGTTTACAATAGCTACCGGAACTATGGATCATGCACAAAATGTATTTATTCGTATACACACCAATGCCGGATTTTATGGCGTTGGCGAATGTTCTGCCTTCCCGATGATTGTGGGCGAAACACAAGATACCTGTTTGGCTATGGCTAAAGATTTTGCAAAACTTTGGGTAGAGAAGGATGCACTGGATATCCCTGCCCGGATGCAGGAGCTTCATGCATTTGCCGCGGGCAATACCACTATTAAAAGCGCTTTTGATATGGCCCTGTATGATATTGCCGCTAAGAATGCCGGCTTGCCACTTTACCAATTTTTAGGTGGTGAAAAGCGGGTGGTTGAAAGTGACATCACCATTGGTATAAATACACCTGAAGTAATGGCCGCAAAAGCTATAGACTTTAAAGCATTGGGTGCTAATATTTTAAAGGTGAAATTAGGGAAAGATGCCGGGACTGATGTGCAACGTATAAAACAGATCCGTAAGGCAGTAGGCTGGGAAATGAAGATACGGATAGATGCCAACCAAGGCTGGAGTTTTGACGAAGCTTTGTACGTATTACAGGCAATAGGCCAATACAATATCGAATTTTGTGAGCAGCCAATGCGCACCTGGTATGACGATCGCCTGCCTGAACTAATGGAGTTATCGCCGGTAAAAATTATGGCTGATGAAAGCGTGTATAACCACCATGATGCCCGGAAGCAGATTAATAGCGGCTCCTGCGATTATATCAATATAAAAATGGCAAAGTCTGGCGGGATACTGGAGGCCAAAAAGATCCATGATCTGGCTGCCGAAAAAGGTATTCCCTGTATGATGGGCGGTATGCTGGAGAGCCGCATTGCTTTAAGCGCCAAGCTCCACTTTGTATATGCCAGCCCTAATATTCATTTTTATGATATGGATACCTGTATGCTTGGCCACCTGCAGGACCCATGTGTTGGCGGTGTAACTTATGATGGCTACAAACTCAACATTAGCGATGCGCCGGGAATAGGAGCAGATGCAGATGAGGCTTTTTTGGCAGGATGTGAAAAGTTTAGCGTCTGAACCTGAATTTTAAGGAATTAAAGAATTTATCGAATTAGAATTACAAAGTATGCAAGCATTCTGCCCATTCTTTAATTCGATAAATTCAAGTTCAAGACAATCTTACTTACTCAGCTCCGCAAAGTATTTATGGAACAAGGGGATGGTTTCTATTCCCTTGTAATAGTTGAAGATGTCGTATTTCTCGTTTGGTGAGTGCAGCGCATCGCTATCCAAACCAAAGCCCATTAATACAGTTTTTAGGCCCAGTTCAGCTTCAAATAAAGCAACAATTGGGATACTGCCGCCGCCACGGGTTGGGATAGGCTGCTTGCCAAATGATTCGGTAATGGCTTTTTGCGCTGCCTTGTAAGCAATACTATCGGTAGGGGTAACCACCGGCTCGCCGCCATGGTGAGGGGTTACCTTTACTTTAACAGATTTAGGTGCTATTTTCAGGAAATGATCTGTAAACAGCTTGGTGATTTTTTCTGAGGTTTGGTTAGGAACCAATCTCATGGAAATTTTAGCATTAGCCTTTGACGGTAATACCGTTTTAGCGCCTTCGCCAATATAGCCACCCCAAATACCGTTAACCTCTAAGGTAGGGCGGGTACCAGTACGCTCAAAGGTGGTATAACCTTTTTCACCCCAAACCTCGGCTATATCAAGGTCGGTTTTATATTCTTCCTCATTATAAGGTGCAGCGTTTAATTCTTTGCGTTCACTTTCAGTCAGTTCAGTTACATCATCATAAAAACCGGGGATAGTGATATGATTATCGTCATTATGTAACGATGCTATCATTTTTGCCAGTATAGTTGCCGGGTTAGCTACAGCACCACCATAAACGCCCGAATGTAAATCGCGGTTAGGGCCGGTTACTTCAACCTCCAAATATGACAGGCCACGCAAGCCTGTTTCCAGTGAAGGGTGCTCCATGCTTATCATTGAGGTATCTGATATTAATACCACATCAGCCTTTAGGCGTTCTTTATTTGATTTTACAAATATGCCCAGATTGTTGGACCCTACTTCTTCCTCACCCTCTATCATGAATTTGATATTGCAGGGCAAGGTATTGGTTTGCATCATCAGCTCAAATGCCTTTACATGCATATAAAACTGACCCTTATCGTCGCACGCGCCACGCGCATATATTTTACCATCGCGAACAGTTGGCTCAAACGGAGGTGTTTTCCACAGTTCCAATGGATCTGGTGGCTGTACATCGTAATGGCCGTAAACCAAAACTGTTGGTAAAGAAGCATCAATTATTTTTTCGCCATAAACAATAGGGTAGCCTGCTGTTTGGCAAACCTCTACCTTATCGGCACCGGCTTCAGTTAGTTTTTTGGCCACATAATCGGCAGCGTTTAAAACATCCGGTTTGTATTTTGGGTCGGCACTAACTGAGGGAAAACGCAGCAGTTCAAATAATTCGTCAAGCAAACGCTGCTTGTTTTCTTCTATATATTGCTTTATTACTTGCATAGGTAAGATGTAATTTTGAGCAAATATAGTGTTGTTTAAATGATTTTCTCGTAAAGAAGCAAAGACGCAAAGTTTTGAAATTTCATTTAAAATTCTTCTTAGCGTCTCTGCGTTTTTGCGAGATATAAAATAGGCAGGAGGAGCTTATTCAGTAACCTTCTCTACCACAACGGCTGTTCCGTAGGCTAATACCTCGGTAATGCCCTGCATTACTTCGTTAGCATCATAACGCATGGCTACTATACCATTAGCGCCAATGGCCTGTGCATGCTGTATTAAAAGATGGTAAGCCTCCTGGCGTGCATTTTCGCAAAGTTCAACATAAACAGATAGTCGGCCCCCAAAAAGCGACTGTAAACCGCCGGCAAAATTACCTACAAGGCTGCGGCTGCGAACGGTAATGCCGCGTACAACGCCTAAATGTTTAACAATTTTATAGCCTTCTAACGCATTGCTGGTGGTGATAAGTGAAATATCCATAATAAAGTTTGTGTTGATGTATGGTTTAGATGTTACTTATTTAAAAAAGTTACTATCGCGGGGTTAACAATATCCGGTTTTCAAGATGAAACAAATGTTTCATTTACAGGAGTATAAAATACGTTGTCAGTAAAAAAAATAAAAGTAACTGAAATATTTAATTTAGCGCCGTAAAGTTTTATACAATATATGCGAATTACCATCATAGGTTCCGGCAATGTTGCCACACACGTATCGGCCGCATTTAAAAATGCAGGGCATCGCATTGCGCAGGTATATAGCCGCGATATGCAAAATGCAGCTTTATTGGCCTATCATGTAGGGGCAGAGGCAGTTAATGATTTGAAAAACATTACTGCTGATACTGATATTTTTATTATTGCTGTGAAGGATGATGCAATAGCCGAAATTATCCCGCAACTTTCCCGGTTTAAAAAGCTGATAGCTCATACATCTGGCGCGGTGGATATGCAGGTGATACAAAACTTTACTGAACAGGCTGGTGTATTTTACCCGCTGCAAACCTTTAGCAAAACAAAAGAGCTTAATTTTAGGGAGGTGCCTTTATGTATTGAAGGTGCAACCGAAGATGTTACCAAAGAGTTGGAAGGTCTTGCCAGAAGCATCAGTAATAACGTTTATCGGGTGAGTTCCGCCCAGCGAAAGATATTACACTTGGCGGCTGTTTTTGCGTGTAACTTTACTAATCACCTGTACACACTTTCGCAGCAGCTGCTGGAGCAAAATAATATGAGCTTTGATACACTGCGCCCTTTAATAATTGAAACAGCTGACAAAATAAAAGAACACTCGCCTGCTGATGTACAAACCGGCCCTGCCGTGCGTAATGATGAGCAAACCATACAAAAGCATTTACAAATGCTTAACAATAACCCCAAGCTGCGAGAAATATATACGTTATTAAGTCAGGATATTATCAAAAACTATAACACAGGCAATGGGGATAAGTAATTTTGTTACTTTTGCCGAAATGAATATTTTTAAAGTAAGGATTAACTTTGAGGAAGCGGACCACGAGACGGTGGAGCTGCCTATTGCCGAAGGAGAATCTGTTTTGGATGTTTGCCTGGAAAATGGCATTGAGTTACAGCACAATTGCGGCGGTGTATGTGGCTGCAGTACTTGCCATGTATATGTTAATAAAGGAATGGATAATATCCAGGAGATATCTGACAAGGAAGAAGACTTTATTGATAGGGCGGTAAACCCACGTATAACCTCAAGATTAGGCTGCCAGTGTGTTATAATTGATGGCGATATTGAGATTACCCTGCCAAATCAATCGTCTTTTATGGGACACTAATTAGTAATACGCAGAACGTTTTACAAATTTAAACAACAGATATAACGTATAACTTAATACGTTAATGTACAATATACAATGACAGAGAATAAATTTGCTCTTCCGATACACTGGAACGATTACGAAGATATTGCTATTGAACTTTATGAAAAGTTTGGTGATGATTTTGATGAATCAAAGATATATCGCATCCGCTTTACTGAACTTTTAGAATGGGTGCTATCGTTACCAAACTTTGAAGGCACACGCGAACAATCTAATGAAGGCCACCTGGAGCAAATACAATCTGCCTGGGTGTATGAATGGCGCGATAACCAATAGTTTTTAGTTTTTAGTTTGCAGTTTTCAGTGGGCAGTTTGCTTAGCTAATACCCCAATGACTCAATAACCAAGTAAATGGAATCCTTTTTAAACAAGCTTAAAGATATTACCACTTTTATTTTTGATGTGGATGGCGTACTAACCGACGGATCAATTTTTGTGACCGAAACCGGAGTACAGAGCCGCGCATTTAATATAAAAGATGGTTATGCTTTGCAATTGGCTGTAAAATGCGGCTACAATGTTGCAGCAATATCTGGCAGCAGGTCAAAAAGCGCGTTGTTCCGTTTAAATAGTTTGGGTATAAATGATGTATACCTAGGTGCACATACCAAATCTGAAAGGTTTAAGATCTACATTGAGGAAAAAAGCATCAACCCGGCCAATATCTTATATATGGCAGATGATATTCCAGATTTGGCTGTAATGAAACTGGTTGGCCTGCCGGTTTGCCCTGCAGATGCAGCCGAAGAAATTAAAGCCATTTGTACCTATATTTCGCCCTATGCCGGTGGTAAAGGCTGCGCCCGCGACATTATTGAAAAGGTAATGAAGATACAAGGTAAATGGATGAACGCCGAAGCATATAGCTGGTAATCTTAAGTTAAAATCTTTCAAGATGAGTACTTTTCCTCAAATAATTCTGGCATCTAAATCACCACGCAGGCAGGAACTGCTGAGGCTGATGGATATTGATTTTAGGGTAGTTTTAAAGGAAGTTGATGAGTCTTACCCTGAGGGTTTGTCGCCCGCCGAAATAGCTATATACATTGCGCAGCAAAAAGCTGAAGCCTTTGATGAGGATATTACCAACGAAGTGGTTTTAACTGCAGATACCATTGTAAGTATTGATGGATTAATATTAGGCAAACCCGAATCATCTGAACACGCGGTTGAAATGCTGCATCGTTTATCAGGCAGGGTACACGAGGTTTATACAGGTGTATGTTTGCTTCACAAGCATCAATACAATAAATTTTATGACAAGTCTGAAGTGTTTTTCCGTAAGCTGACCGACCACGAGATAAAGAGTTATGTTGACGAATACCAACCTATGGATAAAGCCGGCTCATACGGTATCCAGCAACGTATAGGCCTGATAGGTATTGAGCGGATAAATGGTTCATATACCAACGTGGTAGGGCTACCTACCGAGAAGCTGTATCAACAGTTGAAAAAGATTGTCTGAACCGGAATTTTCAGAATAAACGTAGAGACGCAATATTTGCGTCTCGATAATAAAGCGTCATTGCGAGGTACGAAGCAATCCCCGACATGCTTGTCGCCTACTTTTCTATCGAAGATTGCTTCGTACCTCGCAATGACGTGTAGGTAAACAAAGCACGAAACATCGCGACTTTACAACTTCCTCACATTGTTTTTCCTGTTCACATCCGGTAGCGCATTATCCGGATCAACAGTTACGCTTTCAGCTTCCTGAGTGGTTGGCAGGGTAAAGGTGGTTACTTTATTTTGCAGCCAGGCTTCTACCGGGAAATGGGTGCGTTGCTTGCTGCCATCTTTCAACTTCACTTCAACAGTAAAAGGCATAGCCATCATTTCTTTGTTGGCGATGGTTAACTGTATACCCTTGCTATAATTGTTGTTTACATATCTGGCATCTATCAGTGCTATATCCAGCTTGTAATTATTAAAGTACCAGCCGCGCCAAAACCAGTTCAGGTCTTCACCTGCGCCATTTTCCATAGAGCGGAAAAAGTCATCGGGCTGAGGGTGTTTGTAGGCCCATTTATTAATGTAGTTTTTAAAGGCATAATCAAA
>JAQBNY010000078.1 GCA_028288315.1 Mucilaginibacter sp. | reverse complement strand
CGAGCTTACCGTTAAACAATTGCTTAACGGTAAAACCCGCACCTTTAAATATGTTACAGAATATCAGTTAAGTAAAAATGGCAAACTGCTGGCCTATTCTGTTACCGCTCCAAAAAAATCAAAAGATATAAAATCGGGGTTGTTTATTTATGATGTTGAGAAAGATACTTTAAAAGCAGTAAGCAAGGGCCGTGGCAATTACCGCAACATCACTTTTGATGATGCCGCCAAACAATTGGCTTTTACAGCCGAAAAGAACCCCGAGAAAGCCCAGGTAAAGCCTTTTAAATTATACTATTACCAAATTGGTAAAGACAGTGCCGAAGTTGTAGCTGCACCAAACTCGGCAGGTATGCCGGCTAAGTGGGCTGTTAGCGGCGATGGTCGCGTTTATTTTAGCAAGAATGGCAGCAATCTTTTCTTTGGCACCGCCCCTATCCCCAAGCCTGCTGATACCACAATTGTTGAGTTTGAAGTGGCCCGGTTGGATATATGGAACTATAAAGACGATTACTTGCAGCCACAACAATTAAAAAACCTGCAACGTGAACTTAAACGCAATTATCTTGCTGTAATACGCCCTGCCGAAACTGATAAAAAGCTGGTGCAGTTAGCTGATATCAGTATTCAAAATGTGTTAATACCTGATAATAACGATGCAGGATATGCCTTGGGCCTTACTGATACCGGCGCCCGTGTACAATCACAATGGGAAGGTGGCAGTAATCTGGAAGCTTATTTAATAAACATTAAAACAGGCGAGCGCAAACTAATAAACAGCCGCTTAAAGGGGCGATACAGCATTTCGCCGGGTGGTAACTACGTGCTTTGGTTTGATTCAAAAGATCAAAACTGGCACAGCTATTCAATTGCCACAGGTAAAAAAATAAACTTAACCGCATCTGCCAATAGTAAATGGGGCGATGAAGATAACGACGTGCCGGATGATCCATCAGCTTACGGTGTTGCCGATTGGGAACAAGGCGATAAAAACGTACTGATATATGACCGTTATGATATTTGGAGCATTGACCCTGCAACAGGCGTCGCCACAAATTTCACCAATGGTATGGGCCGCAAAAACAAGCTGGAATTTAGGTATAACGGTACTGATCCTGATGAGAAATTCATCCCTAATAAAAAAGTACTTTGGATGATTGTGCAAAACGATGATAACAAGCAATGGGGATATTATAAGAAACAAATAGGCACTGTAACCGCACCGGTAAAAGTTGTAATGGCACCAAACGGTTTCAGCGGTTTACAAAAAGCCAAAAATGCCGATAACTTTATCTACACCAAATACAGCTATACACAATCGCCGGATCTGTATGTATCAACAGACCTAAAAAAAGAAACTAAGCTAAGCGCTATAAACCCGCAGCAGGCTGAATACAACTGGGGTACTGCCGAACTGGTACAATGGATAACCCCAAAAGGTTATCATTCAAAAGGGATTTTATACAAACCGGAGAATTTTGATCCGGCTAAAAAATATCCTTTGATAGCATATTTTTATGAAAAACTAAGCGAGGGCTTGTATTCATATGTTCCACCGGCACCTACTCCATCAAGATTACCTATTTCATGGTTTGTAAGTAACGGTTATTTAGTTTTTGCACCAGATATTAGCTACGAAGCCGGGCATCCGGGAGCATCAGCGGTTGAGTTTGTTAACTCGGGCGTTGAGGCATTAAAGAAAAATGCCTGGGTTGATGCCGCGCATATTGGCATACAGGGCCAAAGCTGGGGCGGTTACCAGGTTGCCTATTTAATTACCCAAACTAACATGTATGCTGCAGCATGGGCAGGTGCACCTGTTGCCAACATGACCTCAGCCTACGGTGGTATTCGCTGGGAAAGTGGTGTAAACAGACAGTTTCAGTATGAAAAAACACAAAGCCGTATTGGCGCTACCCTGTGGGATAAACCACAATTGTATATAGATAATTCGCCGCTGTTTATGCTACCAAATGTAAAAACCCCGGTGGTTATTATGTCTAACGATGCAGATGGAGCAGTGCCATGGTACCAGGGAATTGAAATGTTTACCGCTCTGCGCAGGTTAAATAAACCTGTATGGTTGCTGCAATATAATGATGAGGCCCATAATTTGGTAAAACGCCAGAACCGTAAAGACATATCTATCCGCGAAGCGCAGTACTTTGACCACTTCCTAAAAGGTGCCCCTATGCCGGTTTGGATGGCTAAAGGTGTACCTGCAGTTGATAAAGGAAAAGACTGGGGATTTGATTTGGTGAAATAAAACAACTATCTCACCGCGTCATTGCGAGGAACGAAGCAACCCCCGATAGAAGGTTTTAGATTTTGCATGGTTGCATGCCTATCGAAGATTGCCGCGCTATCGCTCGCAATGACGCTTTTAAAACTATTCCAAATAATAATGCTTGATTTGATTAAGCCGGTCATCAAGTTCATATACCCATGGTGTGGCTGTGGGGATATCAAGTTTTGCAACATCCTCATCGCTTAGGTTATCTATATATTGTACCAGAGCCCTCAAACTATTTCCATGAGCACAAATAATTACTTTTTTTCCGTCTCTAATGGCTGGCACTATGCTTTCATGCCAAAAGGGAAGCGCCCTCGTCATTGTTTCGCTCAAGTTTTCGGTAAGAGGTAATTCCCGGTACGTAAGGTCATTATACCGCAGGTAATGGCCGGGGAAACGTTTATCTTGCTCAGTTATAGCAGGCGGATGCTCATGCGGGTCGCGCCGCCATTTATGTACTTGCTCCTCGCCATATTTTTCAATTGTTTCAGCTTTGTTTAAACCTTGCAGCGCACCATAAAAACGCTCATTTAACCGCCATGATTTTTGCACCGGTATCCATAAATGATCAAGCTCTTCCAAAACAAAGTGCATGGTTTTAATGGCGCGTTTTAATACTGATGTAAAACCGGTATCAAACGTATAGCCATGTTTAGCAAGCAACTGCCCTGCCCGCTTAGCTTGTTGTAATCCATTTTCAGACAAATCAACATCTTCCCAGCCTGTAAAGCGGTTCTCTTTATTCCATGTGCTTTCGCCATGGCGTATTAAAACTAGTTTCTGCATAATATATTTAATTAACGCTTAACAGACATTTGAGTTTAAATTAATTGCTAATTCGCTGTATTTAAATTAGATTGCACTATAAATCCAATTAAACCTAACTTATTATGATCCCAACAACCCCCGTTACCGTAAAGGATGGAGTTGCCAACCCTGCGCCGCTTGGCCTGTGTGCCTTTGGTATGACCACCGTTTTGTTAAACATTCATAATGCCGGCTTTTTCGAGCTAAATGCAATGATATTGTCTATGGGCCTTTTTTATGGCGGCCTGGCGCAAATAGTTGCAGGCATTATTGAAGCTGAAAAAAATAACACTTTTGGTTTAACGGCATTTACCTCTTATGGCTTTTTCTGGCTATCACTTGTGGGGCTGCTTGTAATACCTAAATTGGGTTGGGCGGCAAAACCATCTGAACTAGCTATGTGCTGTTACTTAGGCATATGGGGCTTGTTTACATTTTGCCTTTTCTTCGGCACCTTAAAATTGAGCCGCGCACTGCAGTTTGTATTTGCATCATTAACCATATTATTCTTTTTATTGGTTTGGGGAGATGCTACAGGAGACAACAGCATTAAACACCTTGCCGGATATGAAGGCATTATATGTGGATTATCTGCCATTTATACAGGTATAGCAGTTCTTCTGAACGAAGTTTACGGCAAGATAGTGATGCCAATAGGTACTGTAGTGAAAAAATAGTTTATTAGCTGCCCCACCCCCACCAGCGTGACCGGGTGAGTTAAAAACCTTCAAAAATTTCTGCTAAATTGCGCCTGTGAAAGATCTTAAAAAATACTATCTGATACCGGCCACTCCGGATGAGATATACATGGCACTTACCAACCCTATAACCTTAGAATTGTGGACAGGCGAAACCGCAGTAATGTCTACCGAGCCTGGCTCAGAATTTTCTTTGTGGGAAGGTAGCATTATAGGCAAGAACATTGAGTTTGAGGCCGGAAAGAAAATTGTACAGCAATGGTATTTTGATGGGCAGTCTGAAGATTCAATTGTAACCATTAAGCTTCACCCGGATAAGCAAGGTACATCAGTTGAGTTAAGGCATACCAATATTCCTGATGCCGACTTTAATGATATTGCCGAAGGCTGGAACGATAGCTATTTTGGCAATCTTGCCGATTTTTTTTCTGAAGGATAAGATTGTGTAGAAGCAAAAGTAAACACAAATACTATTAAATAAAAGCAGCCGCCCCAAATTGGAGCGGCTGCTTTATTATGCAGTTATGTTATGAAGGGTTTAGAATAATGTAAACTCTACACGGCGGTTTGCCTGGCGGCCTTTTGCAGTTTTGTTTGATGCAATAGGCTGAGTTTCGCCGTAACCGGTAGCTTCTATTCTTGAAGCGTTGGCACCCTGGCTAACCAAATAAGATTTAATTGATTCTGCACGATCTTTAGACAGACGCATGTTAGCATCGTTAGAACCTACATTATCAGTATGACCGGCTAATTTTAAGCTGAAGTTTTTCTCAGTTAATAACCCTGCCACCCTATTTAAACTTGGGTATGATTTAGCACGGATTGTAGCTTTGCCAAAATCAAACTCAAGGTTATTGATAGCATCTCTAACAATTTTCTTGTCGGCTTCGGTAACAATTACAACCGGTTTATTTTCAGCTAACGGGCAGCCTGAACCATCAACTTTAGTACCTGCTGGTGTATTAGGGCATTTATCATAAAAATCAGGAACACCATCACCATCGCTATCTGCAGTAAATTTGGCCAAATTAGCGTTAGTAGCATCTAAATCTGTTTTAAGTTTATCATTAGCTGCTTTTTGAGCATCTATTTGTGCTTGTAATTGATTTTTGGTATTCATGTTTTCCCACAAGTATTCGGTACGCATTGAAGCAACCGGATTATGTGAAGCTAACTGAGGTTTTGATTTTGGCCCCAGGGCAAATTCTAAACCTGCGTGTATGTAAGAAAACTTATCATCAGTGTACTGGAACTGGTAACCATCAAATTTATCATTGTTAACAAAGTTAACAGTATAACCTAAATCAAGGTTTACGCCCGAGCCTAAGTTAACTTTAAGGCCGGCTCCTACAGGAATATAAAATTCAGAAACGGTACCGTCATTTGGTTTATATGCAACCGGTGCACCACCGTTGGTAATTGAATAAGGCTTGTAACCTATAAAACCACCACCCACTGTAACATATGGCTGTATTGCACCTTTTTGATGGCGCCAGTTTATGTTAGCTAAAGTAATGTTTGCACTTAAACTTGCGGCGTAGCTAATTTTAGTTGTAAAAGCATTATTATCAATCGTCCCAACGCTATTACGCTGGCCGGCGTTGCTGCTTACTTTACCTCTAAAAAAATCTGCCTGGATACCTAAAGAAGATAATATTTGCTTTTTAACATAAACGCCGTAACCTAACTCTTCAGTAGGGCTGGTGAAATCTTGTTTACCGCTTGGGTTAAAAAGTGAATAAGGGGTTAATATACCCGCATTTACACCGATTGACCAGGTACGGAATGAACTGCCTTTAGAAAATGGTTTTACATAGTCTTTAGTAGATGAGGTATCTGCCATGGGTGTTTGAGCAAATAATTTACCGCCAACCATAAGACCGGTTAGCAGAATAGTAACTTTTTTAAAATTTGGTTTCATAATGAGAATTTTAGTGTACTTCTATATGTACAGTTGTACACCCTCCATAGCCAACATTAGTGCCAGTTAAATCAAATTTTAATTTTTTTAATACTAGGATGAATTTTCGATGAAATATTTATTTTAAAGAAATTAATAATCATATAATTTAAATTAATATAAATAATGGTCTCAAATAGAGAAATCAGGACATAATAAGGACAGTCAGAAATATAATAATGCATTTAAAACAATACATATTTATTAATTATGCCATAACTGCAACCATATTAAATATGCCAGCGGTCAAATATTTATCACCTTGTATAGTTGGATCTTCTATTGAGTGGAGAGGCCGGCGGCAACTGGACTTTGCAAAAAAAGAAACCAGTTTAATGATTGCTCCTCTCCTGCCCATGCAACTGAATATTTTGCAGGCTTAAAGGGATCAAGCGTGTGCAAATATTCTATATATTGAGAACCGGTAGCTTTGAGCTGTTGTATCAATAACTGAGGGCTCATCCGCTTCATGGCATTTACCCAAGCCGCATTTAGCTCGTTTAAATAGTTAACAAGATTCTGATAGGTGTTTATTTGCGGCAACGTCTTTTACTGTCCACAATTTGGCAAGAGTGGGTTTGTTCCAATCATCCGGAGATAATGAGGTAAGCAGCTCAACCAGTAACTCATCTAACACTTTAAATAAGTGTAAAGCGGGTATAGGAATGAGCTGCTCCATAGAATTTATTTATCCGCGGCTTTTTTCTAAAGCTTGCTCAATGTCCCTTAAAACATCATCTGCATATTCCAATCCTGCCGATACACGAATCAGTCCAGGTGTAATACCTACTGCAGCTCGTTCGTCATCAGATAATTTTGAGTGAGTAGTACTTGCCGGGTGCGATGCAATACTGCGTGAATCGCCCAGGTTGGCTGTTACCGAAAGCAATTCAAGCGAATTTAAAAACTTGCGGCCTGCCTCAACCCCGCCTTTTATTTCAAAGCATAGTACACCACCACCTAACTTCATTTGTTTTTTGGCAATATCATATTGCGGATGGCTTGCAAGGAAAGGATATTTTACCCATGATACATTTGGATTGCTTTGTAAAGCCGTAGCTATTTTAAGTGCGTTTTCGCAATGTCTTTGCAAACGAACATCAAGGGTTTCAAGGCTTTTGCTTAATACCCAGGCGTTAAAGGGCGACATAGCAGGGCCAGTATTTCTGCAGAACAAATATATTTCATTTATAAGATCCTTACGGCCTACAATTACACCGCCTAATACCCTGCCTTGTCCGTCAATCCATTTGGTGGCCGAGTGAATAATAACATCAGCACCGTATTCAACCGGCTTTTGCAGCAAAGGCGTGGCAAAGCAATTATCTACATTAAAAATAAGGTTATGCTTTTTAGCAAATTTACCGGCATGTTCCAGGTCAATCACTTCTAGCTGCGGGTTGGTTGGCGTTTCCAGAAACAGCATTTTGGTATTTGGCTGTACAGCCGCTTCCCAGGCATCTTTATCGTTAGCAGGTATTAATGTGCAGGTAATGCCATACCTAGGCAAATATTTATTTACAATAGTATAAGTACTGCCAAAAACCGAACTGCAGCATAACAAGTGGTCGCCGCTTTTCATTAGCGCCATAAATGACGAAAATACCGCGCTCATACCTGTTGAAGTTGCAAAACCATCTTCAACATCTTCAAGTGCGCACATTTTAGCTACAAATTCATCAACGTTAGGGTTACTAAAACGGCTATAAATGTTATTATCATTCTCATCAGCAAATGCGGCGCGCATAGTTTCGGCTTCGTCAAAAGTAAAGCTGCTGGTTAAATATAAAGGTGTAGAGTGTTCGCTTTGACCGGTTTTAGTGGTTTGTATACGTATGGCTTTTGTTATTGGATGTAGTTCTTGAGACATGATATAATATAGTATATAGTAAAAATTATGCGGCTGGGTGAATGATCACCTTCCATTTAATATCGGCATTGGCCTTGTACAAGGTTGCAGCTACCGAGCAATATTTATTAAGAGACAGTTCAACGGCTTTATTGGCTTTATCTTCATCAATAGTACCATACAGGTGAAATTCAAGGCCTATTTGTTGCCATAGTGATGGCTCCTTCCCTGCTTCGCGCTCACCGCTAATTACCATTTTATAGTCAACAACATCTTGTCGTTGCTTTTTTAGTATAGCAATAACATCAATGGCAGAGCAGCCGCCCAAACCCATTAAAAGCATTTGCATGGGGCGCACACCATAATTCTGGCCGCCACTTTCGGGGCTGCTGTCCATTCTTATGGTATGTCCGTTTTCATCGCTGGCCTCAAAGCCATAGTCGCCGCTTACGCGTGATAGTTTTATTGTAGGCATTATCTGTTGTAATAATTTGCTAAGTTATGTTTTTGAGGTAAATATTAATACGAATAAGGCTCAATTGATATAAATGATTAGACAAGGTTGACATTATGTAGGTAATATTCTTGTTGGTTTAATGAGTTGATGTGATTTTCTTCAAAAAAATTGGTTAAACTAATCTTTATATAATTAATATCGTAAGTTTAAATAATTCTATCATGAAAAATACATTGCTGTTTGCTATTCTCTTTATATCTGCTACTACCTGCTTTGGCCAAAGTAAGTTAATATCATATGATGATTTAGGTTACCTTTTGCATAACAATATTAATAAAGCCGGTACCTTTTTTGAAGCTAAAAGATATTCATTGATAGAAAAGAACATCAATAAAAAAACTCGCAAGTACAGTTTAAAATTAGAGGACGGTACTTACGCTAATTTTAATTTGCGTAATGATGGCAGGCGTATGTATGTTGAGATTGAGACCAATGCGCCTGAGCAATATAATTTGATATACAATTCGATATCGCAATACATAAATAAACAAACCAGCACTGCCGAAGTGCAAACCTTTGATGTGAAAGACCTTGGCAGTATTTACATAATGATTGATGACACTACACCTTATGATCCATTAAGGCGAACATACACAATGCAGGTAGTATCAGACAAAAGCATTACGGCATATAATTAAACAGGTTTGCGGTCTTTTACAGGGATCACCAGCTTTAAGCCCGACCATGTTTCATCTACAGCGCAAACCTTTACATCAACTAATCCTGTTTCAAAAGCAAGGTCCCTTATTTTATCCTCTGTAAGATCTGTTACTATTTTTGATGCCTTTTTTGGCCATGATATCCATATAATACCATTTTGTGCTATTTGATCTTTTAACACTGGCAATATTTCAAATAGCTCATCATAACTTTTTGTAAAAAAGTGAATCAGGTTTAGTTTGCTGCCGGGCTGGTCAACAAAACATACATCAGTTGGCATATCAGTAAATAAACTTAAATAATGTTCAGGTGCATTTATCAGCCTGATATTAAAACCTGATTTTATACCCAGCTTTTTTGCAAGCGGTGTTCCCGAATATCCTGATGGGGCTATCATAATCTATTTTAATTGGTTTAAATGATGCTGCATGTGTGCTAAATAATCATTCGCTAAAAATTCAACAGTATTAAATGTTACCCCTTCACGGCTGGTATCACAAGTAGCACTTATCCGGTCATTAGGGTAATTGGTTAATATGCGTGCTATTTGGCGGTTAACCAGTTTCCAAAGCTGTAGCAATTCGGCAACATCGGCACCCTTATAATGTTGTGCCTTTACCCATTCATCCTGGTAGTATATTAGTTTAAAGCCATCCTCATAAGTACAACGTACAAAACGCTGCAGATTTACATGAGCGCTATCTGTCAGGTGGCCAATAATTTCCTTGTTGCTCCACTTACCATTTTCAGGAATGTTATCCCAGTTGATTTTGGGCGATGTGCTATTTAGAAATGTATCTACCTCATTATTTATTTGTAGTGCTATATCAATCATTTGGGGCTGTTTTATTTTGCAATTGAATATAAAAAATCTTAATTGATATAAATTATTCAAAAAAAATTAACTTCAAGGCTTTAAACTTGCTATGGCTCTAAACTACATCTGGATTGCGTTTTTCTTGATAGCATTTGTAATTGCACTTGTCAAACTTATTTTTTTAGGGGATGTAGATGCTTTTAAGCTCCTTGTTGATGGAATGTTTGATTCATCAAAATCATCAGTAATGGATATTGCGCTGCCTTTGGCCGGTAATATGGTTTTATGGTTGGGGATATTAAACATTGGTGAAAGGGCTGGCGCTATGAATTTCTTATCGCGCATTGTTGGCCCATTTTTAAGCCGGTTATTTCCGGAGGTTCCAAAAGATCATCCTGCAACCGGGCAAATGATGATGAATTTTTCGGCCAACCTATTAGGTTTGGATAATGCGGCCACTCCTCTTGGTTTAAAAGCTATGGGTAGCTTGCAAGAACTTAACCCTAATAAGGAAACTGCCTCAAACGCGCAGATCATGTTCCTGGTATTGCACACCTCGGGCCTGCAACTGTTGCCTGTAACCATTATTGCACAACGGTTTATTTTACATGCCAAAGATCCGGCAGATGTTTTAATTCCTTGCATTATAGCAACCTACGTGGCAACAGTTGTAGGGATGATAGCAGTGGCTATTAAACAAAAAATAAACCTGTTTGATAGGGTTATTGTAACCTGGTTGAGTGGCTTAACCGCTTTTATAGTTTTCCTGATATGGTATTTTACAGCTTATTTAGATAAGGATCAAATATCAGTAGTATCAAAGGTTGCCAGTAACTTATTGCTGTTTGCCATACCAACTGTATTTATATTGGGCGCAATACGCAAAAAAGTAAATGTATTTGAGAGCTTTATTGATGGAGCCAAAGCGGGCTTTGAAGTATCAGTAAAAATAATCCCTTATTTGGTGGCTATGCTTGTTGCTATAAGTGTTTTTCGTAACTGTGGCGCGCTTGACTATATAAACAGCGGACTAAAGTATGTAGTGACCGGCTTAAATTTAGATACCCGCTTTGTTGATGCCATGCCGGTAGCCTATATGAAACCGTTAAGTGGTTCAGGATCAAAAGCAATGATGATAAGTACTATGCAAACTTTTGGCCCGGATAGCTTTGCCGGGCGCCTGGCATCAGTATTTAATGGTTCTGCAGATACAACCTTTTATATCGTTGCGCTTTATTTTGGATCGGTTGGTATTAAAAAATCAAGGTATGCTATACCAGCAGGTTTAATAGCCGATTTTGCTGGAGTAATTACTGCAATATTTATTTCTTATCTCTTTTTTGGATAATAGTGCCCCCTTATTGGGAACATGTAGCTGCTAATTTTCATTAATGCCGAGGTAATAATTAGACGATACTTAACTTTAACTAATACTAACAATTCCATCATATAAATTCATGGAAATTAATAAAGATTTAATAGCCACAGCCGACGCTAAAATTGGACGTATACAATACCAAACTATTGTTAACAGTAGTAACCACACCATAATTGCAGATGAACCTGTAGAAGAAGGCGGAATGGATACCGGCATGTCGCCTTACGGTTTGTTACTGGCCAGCCTGGCGAGCTGTACTGTTATCACTTTAAGAATGTACATAAACCGTAAAATGTGGGCGATAGATGAGATTGGTGTCAATCTTGAATTGAGCAAAACAGAAAAGGGTATTCACATTGATAGCAAACTAAGCTTTACCGGCGAAATAAATGACGAACAAAGAAAGAGACTAATAACTATTGCCGATGCCTGCCCTATTCATAAAATATTGATAGGTAATATAGAGATATATACCTCTCTGCAATAGGTTAAGCTTCTATTGTAATCCTTTAACAAAAATATCTATCAGCAGCAGGCGCTTATCATGTATCTCGTCTAAATGTTCTTTACGCGGAAAGTTCGCTTTCTTTTGAGGCATCGAACCCACTTTTATACCATGTAAAGCATCCAGAAAAACATCAACAATATCTGCGGGATTTTGAACCGGCCTTATATGGCCCTTTTCGGCTTCGGAGTTTATCGCACTTATTAATAGCTTGGTTTCGGCCTCACGTATCTGGGTAATTATGCCCCAAATTGTATCAGGCAGGTTTTGCTCGTTTATTCTGAAAAAATCAAAAAAGTTATAGTTGTTTACAATAAAATCATGATGAGTATTCACCTGAAACAGGAATGCATCGCGTAAGTCGGTGATATTATTAAATTTATCTTCAAACAGCTGCAGGTAATCATTAGCCAGCTTGCGCATTACAGCTATATAAAGTTCACTTTTATCAGGGAAATAATAATATAACAATGCCTTTGACATAGAAAGATCACCCGCTATTTCATTCATGGTTGTTTTTGAATAACCATAATGCAAAAAACGCTGATGCGATGCCTCTAAAATTCTTTCGCGCTTTAAATCCTGCTGATCAATACCTGCACTCATTTATATATGAAAAATTAAAAAGTTAAATATCCTGACTTTTTTAACAAATCTATCAATTTTCCAGTTTAAATGTAAAAAGATGAAATTCAAATGGTATTTAAGTGTTTTTGGTAATGCTGCCAATTTACTTTATGCACTTTTGATTAAAACGCAAAATCAATAAGTAATTAGTGTTGTTTAATTATTTAACAAAAACTAACTACCTATGAAACTACATGAAGACAATGCATTAGGAGCACTGGGAAGCGCTATTGGTAAAGGCTTGTTAGCCGGTATAGCAGCTACAGCCGTTATGACGCTATCACAATTGATAGAGATGAAGATTACCAAAAGAGAACCAAGCGATGCAACTATTAAGGTGGCAGAAGATACCACCGGAGCTAAACCTGCTACAGAGGATGATAAACAAAAACTTTCGCAGGAGTTACATTGGTCATACGGTACAGCATGGGGCATTGCCCGGGGGGTAATTGGTCTTACCGGTTTAAAAGGATTGCCTGCTACACTGGTACATTTTGCGGCCGTTTGGGGTACTGCCTTAATTATGCTGCCTAAGCATAATGCCGCCAAACCAATTAATGAGCAGGAACCCAAAGAGATCGCCATTGATGTATTACACCACAGTATTTATGCAATAACAGCCGGTTTAGTGTATGATGCACTTGACGCAGGTGGCAACCATGAAAGGAAGCTAACCGGTATTGTTAAAAGTTTGAAAAGCCTGATTAAGAAGTATAAATAAGTGTAAGTAGCCCGGCTCCTGCAAAAAGGACATTAAAAAAAGCCGCACAGTTTAACTATGCGGCTCTTTATTTATAATGCTTACAGCTTATGCTTCAGCTGCTTCTAATTGTTCTGGTTCTTTTACTTTTTCTTTTTTACCGAAGAAATAGTTTTTCATGTTAACACGAATGATATACATACATGGTACCAGTATCAAAGTGATAATTGTGGCGAAGCCTAAACCAAAGATCATTGTCCACGCTAACGGACCCCAGAAGGCTACGTTATCACCACCAAAGTGAATGTGTGGCTGAAAATGGGTAAACAAGCCAACAAAATCAATGTTAAAGCCTACTGCCAAAGGTATTAAACCTAATATGGCTGCAGTAGCTGTTAAAAGTACTGGTGTCATACGGGTATGACCGGCCTCAACAACCGCATCATGCAGGCTTACACCCTGCTCTATCAGCATATCGGTAAACTCTACCAGTAATATACCGTTACGTACCACTACCCCCGCCAGTGCTATAATACCAATGCCGGTCATTACTATGGACATGGTCATCCCAAAGATGCTTACACCCAGGAACACGCCAATGATACTCAAGAATATCTCGCTAATAATAATAAACGTTTTACCTATCGAGTTAAACTGAATCATCAGGATAATTAATATCAAACCAAATGATGTTGCCATTGCTCCACCAAGGAAGTTTACTGCTTCCATCTGGTCTTCCTGGCCACCACCTTGCCTAATGATAATACTATCATCCTTTTTAAAATTTTTAATAGCTCTTAAAATATTGGCATTTACCTCGTTGGGATTATATGGTTTTATAACGCTTGAGCCCAATGTTAATACCCTGCGTTGTTGCTTACGCTTAATATTACTGAAAGTATTGGTGTACCTGATATCAGTAAAGGCAGATATAGGCACCTGGCGTATAGCACCACCGGTAGCCAAATCGCGGTAGGTTATTTTTAAGTTACGCAACTCATCAATATTACCACGCTGCTCTGCCATAGCCCTCACTTTTATCTGGTAATCATCTTCTTTCGTATTCCTGAAATCGGCTGCTTTGGCACCAAATATGGCGGTACCCAAATTCTGGTTTATTTGAGCAGTGCTTATACCTTCGCGGTTTGCTCTTTCACGGTCAATATCAAATACAATATCAGGCTTGTCGTTTTGCACGTCGGCCACAAGGTTTTCAATACCGGCAATGTTTTGCTTATCAAGGTAAGTTTTTAAACGGCTGCCTGTTTTCACCAGCGAATCTAAATTATCGCCAATTATTTCAATGCTGATATCTTTTTGTACCGGCGGACCGCCAGCCTCTTGCGCCACAGCAATTTTAACACCCGGCAAGCCTTGTACTGCATTACGGATATGGGTTAAAACAGCTTTAGTATCCTTGCCTTTCCGTTTGCCAAATTCAACAAAGGCAACAGTTACTTTACCTTTGTTCTGGTAATCGCCCTGGTCCTCATCCTGCGGATCTGTAACACCTTTTGTAACATTTGATATAATGGACGATACAATGTCTTTATCAGGCTCAACTACTTTAGCTACCCGCTGTTCTATTTTCTTGGTTACCTCGTTGGTGGTAGCCTGGTCGGTACCTATAGGCAGGGTAATGTATACATAAGCAAAGTTAGGGTCGCCGGATGGGAAAAACTCAGGTGTTTTACCTATTGTTACTAACAGCACAATCGACAGGAAAAATAATCCAAACGTGCCTGCTAACATAGTAAGCGGTCTTTGTACCGCTTTTTCCAACAAGTTGGCATACCATTGCTGGAATTTTGGCCATGCATTGTTCTGGAACCTGTCTATCACTTTTAACAGGAAGAAATGGTTAAGCAGGTATAACACCGTAATTAAAGCCACAAAATTACCTACACCTATGTTTATCAAATAACCAACAACTGCTGCTATCACTAAATAGATCATAGCGCGTTTGGTTGGTTTATCAAATTTTGGATTATCATGCTCGCCTTTGTGGTGTGGTTTCATAAAATCAACCGCGAATACCGGGTTCATAATATATGCCACAACTAACGATGCCAATAAGGTAATAATAAGCGTTATTGGTAAAAAGAACATAAACTCGCCTATTATACTATTCCAGAAAGCTAATGGTACAAACGGCGCCAATGTTGTCATGGTACCTGAAAATACCGGTAAAAACACTTCACCTGCTGCAATTTTAGCGGCTTCTTTAATTGGCACTCTGCCGTTATCAAAAATACGGTGTGTGTTCTCAATTACCACAATGGCATCATCTACCACAATCCCCAAAGCAAGCAGGAAGGAAAATAGCACAATCATGTTTAATGTAAATCCTATCCACGGCATTACCATAAATGCTATAAAGCAGGATAACGGTACCGATAACGCCACAAATATGGCATTGGTAGTACCCATAAAAAACATAAGAATAACGGTTACCAGTATAAAACCAATAATGATAGTATTGATTAAATCATTAAGGGTTGTACGGGTTTTATCAGACTGATCTCCGGTTACAGTAATATTTAATCCTTTAGGGAAAACGCTTTTCTGTTTTGCCTTAATCAGTTCATTTATTTTGTCTGATGCCTGAATAAGGTTCTCGCCTGCCCTTTTACTTACGTTAAGTGTGATTACATTTTTAAACTTTGAGTTTTCGGGCGTTTTTAAACGGGCATAGCTCTCCTGCTCTAAAAATGAATCTTTAACTTCGGCAATGTCACGTATATAAACTGCCTGACCCTTAGGGTTTCTGATAACCATTGCGGCTACCTCATCGGCATTTTTAAAGTCCTGTTTAATATCAATACTTCTGCGAACGCCATCGGTTTTAATTGTACCGGCAGATGATAAAATGTTTTCGTTACCAATAGCCTGTATAATATCTCCAAAGCCTATCTGTGCTGCAGACATTTTATTCATGTCGACATTGATTTGTATCTCCGGCGTTAAGGCACCCACCTCATCTACTTTTGAGATCTCCTTAAAACTTTCAATATCATCCTTTAAAACATCGGCATACTCTTTTAAACGCTTCAGGTCATAATCGCCAGAAATGTTG
>JAQBNY010000048.1 GCA_028288315.1 Mucilaginibacter sp. | reverse complement strand
CTGGTTATGAAGTACCTTCTCAGCAATGTCTTTAAGTTCAGGTAGCAGTTGGGGGTTATTCAATAATACCTGGAAATTATCTGATACTTCCATTTAGAAAAATATTTAGGCAAAGGTAGTAAAATACGGCAGTTTTGTACAGTAAGTATTTATACACCCCATGTTTAAAAATCTAAAATGACGATGAATTTACAAGCGGCTTTATATATACAAGCTTCTATTAATACTATACGTTTTGCAAATCGCTACTGCAAATGCCAAATATTTACTTTTATTTTGAACGAATAACATTACATTATGAAAATAGAAACCATTGCCATACACGCCGGGAACCACATTGACGAAACTTCAAAAGCGGTGATACAACCAATAGTTATGTCTACAACGTTTGAGCGTAACCATGAGGGCGGTTATGATTCTGGTTATTCATACAGCCGTGCGGCCAACCCTAACCGTACCGCTTTAGAGAATGTATTGGCTAAGCTGGAGAATGGTGCCGAGGCAGCGGCGTTTTCATCAGGTAATGCGGCGGGCATGTCGGTTTTCCAGGCATTGGAACCGGGTACACATATTATTTGTCCGGATGATATGTACCACGGACTGCGCAACCAATTAAAAATGCTTTTTGCGGGGATTTTAGAATTTGATTTTATTGATGTAAATGATGCTGATGTAGTAAAAGCGCACATTAAACCTAATACCGGCGTAATATGGATAGAAACGCCATCAAACCCATTATTGAAAATTACAGATATAAAACAGGCGGTTACCATAGCTGCCAAACATAATCTTAAAGTAGTTTGCGATAATACCTTTGCTACTCCGCTTTGCCAGCAGCCACTGGCTTTAGGTGCCGATATTGTAATGCACTCAACCACAAAATATTTTGGCGGCCACAGCGATTTAATGGGCGGCGCACTCATTACCAGAGAAAAAAACGAGCTATGGGAAAAAATTCGCAATGTGCAAACTATGGGTGGTGCCATTCCCTCACCTACTGATTGCTATTTTTTAACACGTAGCATTAAAACCCTGCCTTATCGTATGCGCGGCCATGTGCATAACGCACAACTACTTGCCGAATATTTAGAGAACCATCCGCGGGTGGAGAAAGTGATGTTTCCAGGCCTGCAATCGCATCCGCAGTATGCTATTGCCAAAGCACAAATGACGGGTTTTGGAGCAGTGCTTTCCTTTTGCTTAAAAGGCGGTGAGGAAGAAGCCAAAAAGGTGGTGAACGCAGTTAAAATATTTGCCCAGGCCACCAGCTTGGGCGGTGTAGAAAGTCTGATAGAACATCGGGCTTCTATTGAAGGGCCGGATACAAAAACGCCTTTTAACCTGCTGAGGGTATCAGTCGGATTAGAGCATATTGACGACCTGATAGCCGACTTGCAACAGGCAATGGCCTAACCGCTGTAGCTCATGCCGGGTTTACCCAAGCCCCGCCTTAACGCGGCTATCTGGCCAATGGTATAAGCCTGATGATCGTTAGTAAACGCCCACAAGCCTGCAAGTGTATTATTAAACCGGTGTATAGGATGCGGTATATCTACCTTTGTATCAAGAGATTCGTCAGATAAATTTGCCAAACCGGCTCTTATATCAGTCGAGATTTCGTTCCATTTATTTTTTATCATTTCTAAGGTTGGCAGTTCGCTTTCCCGAGCATTAAGGTCTTCATCTGTTGCGCCCTCTACCGAATAAAAATGATCAGCCCAGGGAATTACAACCTTTGTACCACCTATGTTGGCCAGGCTGCCTTCGTTCCATAATAAATGCCCGGCTAACCATTTAATGGTATTTAAACCGGGTCCTAAACTTTGGTTGGCTTCCTCATCGCTAATACCTTTAATAACATTGTTAAACAATAAAATGTGCAGATCGTACTGAGCTAATAGTATTTTTTTGGCCGACATAGTTCTTATTTTAATCAACCAAATTTAAACACAAATCATACAACTCATTGGGTGTAAACACGACAACGTTACTGGCAGATTAAGACATTTTATAAATTAAATTTAATATAAGGTAACAGCCGTTTTACAGTCAGATGATAATAAAATTAAAATTAAATTTGGAATATAAATCCCGTTTGCTCTATATTTGAAACATTATTTGGTAGCAATACCTTGATCAATTCCCTCACAAGGATTTTGGTTTATAAAGAAGCGGCGAGAGATCAGGCTCGAATACCCGCTGGCAACCCTCCAAGGTGGAGAAGGTGCCAATTCCTGTCCCGGAGAATAGTTAACCGGGGGATATAAATTTTTAATCATGAAAAGTTTGATTTATTTAGCACAACAAAACACATTAGATCCCCAAAAGGGTAAATCTTCATTATACAACCAATTCTCTGGCTGTATTTGTATGTGTTGCTGCTGTTGATTTGCAGTACACGGTTCATTTTTCTGCTTCCCCGAAAAACACGTGACACCCTTAGGATAGTTTTTATCCTGTTTGTAATTCATTGTAACCAACATTATTAAATCTAAACAAAATGTCTAACTTAAAATTCGAAACCCTACAAGTACATGCTGGTCAAGAAGTTGACCCTACCACAGGCGCACGGGCCGTACCACTATATCAAACCACTTCTTATGTTTTTAACAGTGCGGAGCATGGTGCAAACCTGTTTGCGCTAAAAGAATTTGGTTTTATTTATACCCGTTTAATGAATCCCACTACTGATGTTTTTGAAAAACGCATGGCAGCCCTTGAAGGTGGTGTGGCAGCTTTGGCAACAGCATCTGGCCAGGCGTCGCAATTCATTGCGTTAAACAACATTTTACAGGTAGGAGATAATTTTGTAACCTCTCCTTTTCTGTATGGTGGTACTTATAACCAGTTTAAAGTATCTTTTAAACGATTAGGTATTGATGTACGTTTTGCTAAAGATGATACAGCTGGAGAAATAGAAAAGCTAATTGATGAAAAAACAAAGGCCATTTTTACCGAAACAATTGGAAATCCGGAATTTAGCATCCCCGATTTTGAAAAACTGGCAGCATTAGCCAATAAATATGATTTGCCACTAATTGTAGATAATACTTTCGCCGCCGGCGGATACTTGTTTAGGCCATTGCAGCATGGCGCGCATGTGGTTGTAGAATCAACCACCAAATGGATAAACGGCCATGGTACCTGTATAGGCGGTATTATTGTTGATGGCGGTAATTATAACTGGGGTAATGGGAAGTTCCCCCAATTCACCGAGCCATCTGAAGGTTATCATGGTTTAGTATTTAATGATGTGTTTGGTATTGGAAGTGATTTTGGTAACATCCAGTTTATTATTCGTGCACGGGTTGAAGGCCTGCGTGATTTTGGGCCGTCACAATCGCCATTTAATTCTTGGTTAAACCTGCAAGGGTTAGAAACCCTGTCATTACGTGTACAACGCCATGTTGATAATGCTTTGGAACTGGCCAAATGGTTGGAGAAGCACCCACTTATAGCAAAAGTAAGCTATCCGGGACTGGAATCTTCTCCATATCATGCCCTTGCCAAAAAATATTTAAAGAATGGGTTTGGCGCTGTGTTGTCTTTTGAATTGAAAGGCGATAAAGAACAGGCAAGTGCTGTAATTAATAACCTTAAACTGGTAAGCCATCTGGCTAATGTAGGCGATGCAAAAACGCTGATCATTCAACCGTCGGCTACTACGCACCAGCAGTTATCTGATTTAGAACAGCTTGCTGCCGGTGTTACCCCTACACAGTTGCGTATAGCGGTAGGTATTGAGCATATTGATGATATTAAAGCTGATTTTGTACAGGCCTTTGCCAGTATAAAACAACCGGAGCTAGCATAGATTTTTTTAGTTTTTTTAGTTTTTTAGTTTATTGATGTTATGAGGGAGCAGTTGATTTAGTTAACTGCTCCCAAATAACAAAAGATCCAAAATGAGTTTACAAAATTTTACTTATACCGGCACATTTGAGCTGGAGTCTGGCACAAAACTACAGGGGTTGGAAATAGGATACAATACCTACGGCACCCTGAATGCAAACCGTGATAATGTAGTGTGGGTATGCCATGCACTTACTGCAAATTCTGATGTTTTTGACTGGTGGAAGGGTTTATTTGGCCCCAATGACCACTTTAATCCTGATGAGCATTTTATTATTTGCGCTAATGTTTTAGGTTCGCCATACGGTACACTTAACCCTTTAAGTATTAATCCGGCTACTGGCCAGCCATATTATTTAGCATTTCCTGAAATTACAATAAGGGATATTGTTAAAGCACACCGGCTACTGGCAGATCATTTAGAAATAGAGCATATCGAGATACTTTTAGGCGGATCTTTAGGTGGCCAGCAAGCCCTTGAATGGAGTATATCTGATCCCGAGCGCATCAAAAACTTGATATTGATAGCCAGCAATGCCAATCATTCGCCATGGGGTATTGCCTTTAATGAGTCGCAGCGTTTAGCTATAACTGCCGACCGTACTTTTTATGCAGGCGCACCTAATGGCGGCAGCAAGGGTTTAAAAGCCGCCCGCAGTATAGCACTCTTATCCTATCGTAATTATAAAACCTACGGAATAACCCAGCAGGAAGAGCAAGATAATACCTTAGATGACTTTAAAGCCTCAAGCTATCAAAACTATCAGGGTCAAAAACTGGTTAACAGGTTTAATGCATACAGCTATTGGTATCTTTCAAAAGCGATGGATTCGCATAATGTAGGCCGTGACAGGCATGGTGTTGACAAAGCATTAAGCCTGGTAAAAGCACGCACATTGGTTATAGGCATACAGTCTGATGTATTGTTCCCTATTGAAGAGCAGCAATACCTGTTCAGGCACATACAAAAATCGGCATTTGCCGAGATCGATTCATTTTACGGGCACGACGGATTTTTAATTGAAACAGAAACGTTAACAAAAATAATAACATCGTTTTTTAAAACTGATGTAAAGGGAAAAATTATTGAATTGCAAAAAATTGCTTAATGAGTAAGAAACTGAACATAGGCCTCTTCGGATTTGGAGTTGTAGGCCAGGGATTATACGATATCATAAAAACCAAACACCTGAACCTTGAGATAGTTAAGATAGCTATAAAAAATGCTAATAAAGAGCGCTCATTACCCCGGGAACTTTTCACAACTAATCACGACGAAATACTGAACAACCCGGAGATTAACACCGTTGTTGAATTAATAAATGATACAGAAGCCGCATTTGAGATAGTATCCAGGGCTTTAAGTTCTGGCAAAAATGTAGTATCGGCTAGTAAAAAAATGATAGCTATCTACTTAAAAGAGCTTATTGATTTGCAGCATAAATATGGCACATCATTACTGTATGAGGGCTCTGTTTGTGGTAGCATTCCTATAATACGTAACCTGGAGGAGTATTATGATAACGAACTATTACATTCTATAAGCGGTATTTTCAACGGTTCATCAAACTACATTTTATCTAAAGGATATTTGGAAGGATTAGATTATGATACCGCCCTTAAACAAGCCCAGGAACTTGGCTTTGCAGAAACCGACCCTACTATGGATGTGGGTGGTTTTGACGCCAAATATAAACTGATAATTGCTGCCGCCCATGCCTATGGTGTTATTATTAAGCCTGAGGATGTACTGAACATTGGGATACAAAACCTATCGGCAAATGACCTGCAATATGCACGTGAAAAGAAATTGAAAATAAAACTTGTACCTGTTGCCAAAGAGCTGGATGACAGGCATGTTACTTTATTTGTGTTACCCAAGTTTGTTAACGAAACCGAGTTTTTATACAACGTAGAGTATGAGTACAATGGGGTAACTGTACAAGCAGCCTTTGCCGATCAGCAATTCTTTTTTGGTAAAGGTGCCGGCGGCCACCCTACCGGTTCTGCTGTATTATCTGATATAGCAGCACTACGTTACAACTATCAGTACGAATATAAAAAGGCTAAAGAAGTTAATGACCTGCGATTTACAAACAATGTAGATATAAATATTTATTTACGTTATGAAGATGAGAGCCTTGTTGAAGCACTTGGTTTTGAGCATATACATGAGCGTTTTTACTCTGGCAATTACAAATTTGTTATTGGAAAAATCAATCTGCAAAAACTAATTGACAATCAACAGCATATATCTGATAGCAATGCATTTGTTGCCTTCGCCGATCAGCTAACAGGGGTCAGTTTAGCATCGGAGAAAAAACAGGCAGCCGAAGCTTTTTAATAGATTCTTCCGGTTGTTTAAACAAAAGGCTTCCATAAAGGAGGCCTTTTGCATTTCTATAATCTCCTCAACGTTTCGGTATGTTATGGCCTTTACGTAAGTTTATTGCATTAATCACCCAACCTTACCTATGCAGAAGTTAAAAAAGATAATCTTTAACAAACCACTTATTTTAAGCTTATGGTTTGGTTTGAGTTTATTTGCTGTAGTTAAAAGTGTTCAAATTCATGATGGTGTTATATCAACCACTCATAACAACTACATTATTTATAAACACAATTTTTTAAACCTGATTCATCAGCATAGTCTTTTTGGCCCCGAACCCGAATATTACTTTGACCTTAATCATTACGGACCGGTCTTCGGTTTAGTAATTGCGCCTTTTGCTTTATTGCCCGATGGAATAGGCGTTACATTATGGGTTCTGTTTTTAGCATGGTCGTTATATTATGCCATCACCAAACTACCCCTAACTGATTTTCAAAAAACAGTAATATTATTACTGAACATTAATAGCATGATGGGGTCATCCGGTAATGTACAGGTAAACCCGCTAATTATTGCTTTAGTACTATTTAGCTTTATTTTCATCAGAAATAAACAGGATTTTTGGGCCGCGCTGATGATAGTTTTAGGAACGGCAATTAAACTGTATGGGGTTGTTGGGCTGGCTTTCTTTTTCTTTTCGGACAATAAGGTTAAACTAATCCTGAGCCTGGTGTTTTGGTCGGTAGTGCTATTTGTGCTGCCCATGGCATTATCATCACCGGAATTTATTATTAAAACATATCATGACTGGTACCCTGACCTTGTTGCAAAAAATGCTGCGAATAAGATTGGGAGCAGAGCATACGTATGTGTAATGGGGATGATAAGCAGGATATTTAATATTCCCAATTTTCCTACTCTTGCGGTATTAATTCCGGGAATGATTTTGTTTGCTTTGTCACTCGTAAGGATAAAGTATTGGAGAAATTTACAATATCAACTACTGCTGGTAGCTTCAACATTAATTTTTTCAATAATATTCAGCTCCAGTTCAGAACCGCCAACTTATATTATTGCATTTATTGGTGTGAGCATATGGTTTGTAAATTTGGATAGGCCAATTACAGGTTACGAGCGTTTCCTCATTGTATTCGCATTGGTGTTAACTAACTTTTCACCATCAGATCTTTTCCCGAGGTACTTAAGGGTTAATTATGTGCTGCCCTATTATTTGAACGTGCTGCCTTGTTTAATGATATGGTTAAAAATTGTTTATGAAATGCTAACCAGGGAGTTCAAGAACTTTCCCGAAGAAACAAAATGGGCCTTAGCGACTGCAAAAACAGCATAATAAATCAAACAAGCTATTAAATACAAAAGGCCCTTTATGGGCCTTTTGTATTTAATAAAAATTATACTACTTCATATAACTATATATTCCGGTTCATATCCCAGTTCTCAAGGTAATCAGCTACTTTTTTCACAAACATGCCGCCCAATGCGCCATCAACAACCCTATGGTCATAAGATAACGACAAGAACATCATATGCCTGATAGCTATTGCGTCACCTTTCGGTGTCTCAATAACAGCTGGTTTCTTTTTTATTGCACCTACAGCTAATATAGCTACCTGCGGCTGGTTAATAATTGGTGTACCCATAACGTTGCCAAATGTACCCACGTTAGTAATAGTGAAAGTACCATCCTTAACATCGTCAGGCTGTAGCTTATTGTTGCGGGCACGGTTAGCCAAATCATTTACAGCTTTGGTTAATCCCAGTAGATTTAATTGATCGGCCTTTTTAATTACCGGCACTATAAGATTACCACTTGGCAATGCCGTTGCCATGCTAATGTTAATATCTTTCTTTTTAATGATTTGTGTTCCGTTAACCGAAACATTTATCATTGGAAGCTCTTTAATAGCTTTTACAACAGCTTCAATAAATATTGGTGTAAACGTTATTTTTTCACCTTCACGCTTTTCAAATACATTTTTCACCTTTTCGCGCCATTGTACCAGGTTGGTAACATCAGCTTCAACAAATGAGGTTACGTGCGGCGACGTTTGTTTGCTCATTACCATGTGGTCGGCAATAAGCTTGCGCATCCTGTCCATCTCAATTATCTCATCACCTCCAGAAACAGATTCAACAGGCTTTACTTGAGAAGTTGGTATGTTTTGTTGCTGAGGTGACGCATATTTCATTACCTCGGGCTGAGGAGTTTGTAACTCTGTTGAAGTTGCAATGTTTTGCGACATTGAAACTCTTGAACCTCGTTTATTAATAAATTGCAGTAGGTCATCTTTAGTTAAGCGTCCCTCTGCCCCTGTGCCTGGTATGGTATCTAATTCGTCATTACCAATATTTTCCTGTAAGGCTATATTTTTAACTAACGGCGAATAGAAACGATTTTGATATTTAACACCATTATTTTGCGGCGCTTGAGTAACTTGCGTTAACTGGCTAATACCCGGTATATCTGCCACTGGTTCACTTATAGGCTGTTCAAATGGTTTAGTTGTTTGCACAGGTGCTACCGGGGCACTTTTTACTTCAGGAGCTGGATTTATTTGAGCTGTTTCGTTGCTGTCAGCCGTATCTATTTCAATAATAGCAATTACTGATCCTACCTGTACAACGTCATCTTCTTTACAAAGCTGTTCAATAAGTTTGCCTGATACCGGCGACGGAACTTCTGAGTCAACTTTATCGGTTGCAATTTCCATCACTGCCTCATCTGCTTCAATATAATCTCCTGGATTTTTTG